>CAUSOO010000044.1:0-19202 GCA_963533245.1 uncultured Neisseria sp. | reverse complement strand
CGGAAAAGCCGCCGATAAAAGACACGCCGATGGCTTTGGCTGCCTTGTCCAAAGTCTGCGCCACGCTGACGTAAGAATCGGCTTTGGTTGCCGCCGCGATTTGGGCAATCGGCGTGACGGAAATACGCTGATTCACAATCGGCACGCCGTATTTGGCGGAAAGGTGTTTCGCCGTAGCGACCAAATCTTTGCCGACGGTGGTGATTTTGTTGTAAATGTTTTGGTTCAACACATCGATGTCGGTGCTGATACAGTCGTGCAAATCGATGCCTATGGTAATGGTGCGGACGTCGAAATGCTGGTCGGCAACCATTTTGACGGTTTCTAAAATTTCGCCGGATTGGATACTCATCACATTCCTCCGACTCAAATGCGGTGCATGGCTTGGAAGATTTCTTCATTTTGCATACGGATATCTAGCGCGAGTTTTTTACTCTCTTCCGCAAACAAATCCAGCATTTCCTGCCGCGATTTCGGGCATTTCGAGGTATCCACCAAGATAATCATGGTGAAGAAATCGTCCATCAGCTGCTGGCTGATATTGAGGATGTTGATTTGGTTTTCCGCCAAAATTCTGGAAACGTCGTACACGATGCCGACGCGGTCTTTGCCGATGACAGTGATGACTGAATTGTTCATAAGTCAGGATCCTTGTAGGGGTCGTCTGAAAAATCTGGTTCGGGAAATTATAGCACCGCTTTAAAATAAGATGGCTTGGATTGTTGACAATTTTCAGGTTTTGTCGGTTGGGGCGGCTGCGTATTGAATAGGATGGGCTGAGGATGATCAGCAGGTTTGCGATTGGGGGATTTTGGGTAAACCGATATTAATTTGTTCAAATATCCATGCAAACAGGCGTACCCAAACACGTCAATTTGCGTATAATGGCGCAAATTCCGATTAACCGATTCATGTAAATAAGGATTAAACCATGACATCTATCCACGACCAAATCAAAGAAGTTGTTACCACCCACCGCGTTGTTTTGTTTATGAAGGGTACGAAGCAGTTTCCGCAATGCGGCTTCTCTTCACGCGCCGTACAAATCCTCAGCGCCGCAGGCTGCACTGATTACGTTACCGTGAATGTTTTGGAAAACGATGCCGTCCGCCAAGGTATCAAAGAATACAGCGATTGGCCGACCATCCCGCAACTCTACGTAAACGGAGAGTTTGTCGGCGGTTCCGATATTTTGATGGAAATGTACGAAGCAGGTGAGCTGCAAGAATTGCTGAAAGCTTGATTTGCCCGATACGGAATCATGAAGAGGTCGTCTGAAATATTTCAGACGACCTCTTTTCATTTTAACCAAGACTCAAGAGGGGTTTATTCCTCGGGACGTTCGCCGTCGGTGTCGTCCAGTTTGCCTTCGGTGATATCGATGTTGATGCCCACGGCGGCGCGGATTTTGGCGTCGATTTCGTTGGCGATTTCGGGATTTTCTTTCAGCCAGACGCGGACGTTGTCTTTGCCTTGTCCGATTTTAGCGCCGTTGTAGCTGTACCATGCGCCTGATTTTTCAACGATGTCGTATTTGACGCCGAGGTCGATCAGTTCGCCTTCCCAGCTTACGCCTTCGCCGTACAGGATATCGAATTCGGCTTGGCGGAACGGGGGCGCTACTTTGTTTTTGATGACTTTGACTTTGGTTTCGTTGCCGATGACGTCGTCGCCTTTTTTGATTTGTCCGGTGCGGCGGATGTCGAGGCGGACGGAGGCGTAGAATTTGAGGGCGTTACCGCCGGTGGTGGTTTCGGGGCTGCCGAACATCACGCCGATTTTCATACGGATTTGGTTGATGAAGACGACCAGTGTGTTGGTGCGTTTGATGTGGCCGGTCAGTTTGCGCAGGGCTTGGCTCATCAGGCGGGCTTGCAGGCCGACATGGCTGTCGCCCATTTCGCCCTCGATTTCGGCTTTGGGTACGAGGGCGGCTACGGAGTCAACAACGACCATGTCCACGCCGCCGGAACGTACCAGCGTGTCGCAGATTTCCAGAGCCTGCTCGCCGGTATCGGGTTGGGAGAGGTAGAGTTCTTCCACTTTAACGCCGAGTTTGCGGGCGTAAACGGGATCGAAGGCGTGTTCGGCGTCGATAAAGGCGCAGATACCGCCGTTTTTCTGGCATTGGGCGATGGCTTCGAGACAGAGCGTGGTTTTACCGGAGGATTCGGGGCCGAAGATTTCTACGACGCGGCCGCGCGGCAGACCGCCGACGCCGAGCGCCAAGTCCACGCCGAGCGAGCCGGTGGAGATGACGTCAAGGTTTTCTTCTTGCTGGCTGCCGTCCATTTTCATGATGGAACCTTTGCCGAAGTTTTTTTCAATTTGGGCAAGGGCGGCGGCTAGGGCTTTGCTTTTTTCGTCTGACATAGTGTTGGTCTCGTTTGATGTTGATGAATTTAGCTAAGAATTTGTTTAGCTATTATCTCATAAATTAAGAAAAAGTATAGTTTATTTCGATTTTATTTTGACGTGCAGGCGGGCTTACTTGAAAAATTTTAAATAACTATTTGTTTATAATGAAATTAAATGTTTTCTGGTTTTTGAGCGTATCGGTGTTGCAGATTTTATTTGTTGCAGAGGTCGTCTGAAAAATCGACTGTGGTTTTCAGACGACCCCTTGCCCAATCCAATCACTTGCACACGGCGGATACTTTGATTTCGACCGCCCATTCCGGTTTGGCGAGTTTGGCTTCGATACAGGCGCGGGCAGGGGTGCGGCCGGGGGCTGTCCAGGCATCCCAGGCTTCGTTCATGGCGGCGTAGTCGTTCATATCGGTCAGGAAGATGGTGGCTTCGAGGATGTGTGCTTTGTCGGAGCCGCATTCTTCAAGCCAGCGGTCGATTTGCGCCAAGACGTTTTTGGTTTGGGCTTTGGCATCAGCTTCGGGATTTTCGGGAACCATGCCGGAGAGGAAGACGAATCCTCCCGCGCAGACGGCTTCGGAGTAGCGTTCGGTCGTACCGAGGTATCGGATATTCATTTGATATTCCTTGAGGTTGAGGCGCATGGGGCATTTTGTCCTGTCATCGGATTTCGGTTTGCCGATTGGGTCGGAACAAGATGACGGGTATTGTGCAGGGGCTTATGGTAACATTCAGCTTGATTGTCTGCCACAGCAGGCGGGCTGTTTTTGAAAAGATGCGGAAACTATTTTTACGCGTCATTGTCATATTGAGTTTAGGTCGTCTGAATAATATTGGAACTGCATCATGAGCAAAAATACCGATTATCCGGTTACTTCTGCCGTCCGTTTCCTGCGTACACATCAAATTGATTTTGAGCCTTATATTTATGTTTATGAGGAACACGGCGGGACAGCGCAGTTTGCCGAGTTGTTCGGTGTGGACGAGCATCAGGTGGTCAAAACCATCGTGCTGCAAAACGAAGCGAAGAAAGGGCTGGTTGTCGTAATGCACGGCGACAAGCAGATTTCCACACGCAATCTGGCGCGCGATTTGGGCATGAAACACATCGAGCCTGCCGATCCGAAACAGGCAAACAAATGGACGGGCTATCTGGTGGGCGGGACGACGCCTTTCGGTATGAAAACCCGGTTGCCTGTTTATGTTGAAAAAAGTATTTGGGATTTGGAGAAAGTTTATATCAACGGCGGCAAGCGCGGATTTATCATCGGTATCAGTCCGCAGGCTTTGCGGGCTTTGAATCCGCAGGATGTACAGGTCGCCGTCTAAAGGGATGCAAAACGGTTTTAAGTCGGGAAACGCAGATTCGGGCAAATTTGAAGGTTTTATAAAAAGAACACAATGCCTGATTTTATATCTGTTTTCATTCTGTCAAACAGCCTGTTGGCGTGATTTCACGGTATCGGGCTTTGGCAAACACAAACCAAAGAGGCACACCCTAATATGGAAAACCGTAATTTTTATGAAATTCTCGGCATTTCGGCGGATGCGGACATTGCAGAAATCAGAAAAGCCTATCGCGATTCGGCAATGAAATACCATCCCGATCGTAACCCCGGCAATCCCGAAGCGGAAGAGCGTTTTAAGGAAATCCGTCAGGCTTACGATACGCTGGTCGATCCCGAACGTCGGGCATGGTACGACGAGTCGCTCCGTGAATTCAGCGGTAGAAGCGGGCAGACCGCCAGCCAGCAGACCGGTAGCGAACATACGGCGGAAGCGCCGCGCCAAGACGGCGACCGGACTTACGTGATGGCGATGTATGCTTTGTTTGCCTTGGCATTTGCGACCTTGGTAATGCCTGTTGCCGGCATCGTTTTGGCGTATGTAAAACGTGGCGATATGGGCGACTCGGTTTATAATAACCACGCAGACTATCTGATTAAAACCTTCTGGGGCGGTCTGGCGGGATTTGTTTTGAGTAAAATCACCGCGTTTATCGGCATTGGCTCTGTGTTGCTGTTTTTGGTATCGGTTTGGTTTGCTTACCGTCTGGCGGCAGGTTTCGTCAGACTGACGGACAACAAGCGTATGTCTTTGGATACTTGGTTCTAAGCGCAACCGCCCGCCTTGTTTTCAGACGACCTTCGCATCCCGGGGTCGTCTGAAATTTTTGTATGGGTCGTTTGCGGGAAACTAAATATCAAAACAGGACACCAAGAAGGTCGTCTGAAAATTTGTCCACGCATCCGACACATTCAATCAAAGGAAAAACATGATTTATTTATTGGCAAGCATACTGTGCAGCGTGTCTGTGTCGGTATTGCTCAAATTGGCGCGTAAGAACAAAATCGACGTCGCGCAGGCGGTGGCGGTGAACTACATCGTCGCAGTGGCGTTGACGGCTTGGGTATTGAAACCCGATTTGAGCAACCCGAAAGCCTTTTTGCCGACTTGGTGGCTGTTTGGCGCGCTGGGCGTGCTGCTGCCTTCGGTGTTTGTGATTATGGGCAAGGCGGTCGATGCGGCGGGTATCGTCAAGTCCGATGCGGCGCAGCGTTTGTCTTTGATATTGCCGATTATTTCCGCGTTCGTCATTTTTGGCGAAGCCTTGACCGAAGGGCGGCTGATAGGCATCGTTTTGGCGTTTGTGGCTTTGTTCTGCCTGTTGTGGAAAGCCGACGGCGGCAAGAAATCGGGCGGATTGGATACGCAAATCACGCTGCTTGCGGGCGTTTGGGCGGGCTACGGCATCATCGACATCCTCTTCAAACAGCTTGCCAAAAGCGGTACGGCGTTTTCCGGCAACCTCTTGGTCGCCTTCAGCCTCGCCGGTATTTTGATGTTCGGCTACCTTTTCTCCCAATCGACCAAATGGACGAAAGAAGGCATTCTCGGCGGCATCGTCTTGGGCGGTTTGAATTTCGCCAACATCGTTACCTACATCACCGCCCACCAAATGATGAAAGACAACCCGACGCTGGTCTTCGCAGGCATGAACATCGGCGTCATTGTTTTGGGAACGCTGGTCGGCGCGATGGCGTTTAAAGAAAAAATCAGCAGCATCAACGCCGCAGGCATCAGCGTCGCCGTCTGCGCCATCGCCTGTTTATTTTACTGGCCGCAGATACGGGGACTGGTCGGTATGTAAGCATGTAAAAGGTCGTCTGAAAAAGGTTTCAGACGACCTTTTGTCTTTCGGGTGGGAGTGTTTTTCCTGCTTTGATAACAACGGCGCATTTGCAGCTAGACAACCCATGCAAAACGGTCTAATGTTCCGCCTGCATATGCACATTACTTGATAAACCAACGAATGAGAAGGTAAGAGAAATGACTGTCCGTATCGAACACGATTTGCTGGGCGACCGCGAAATCCCCGCCGAGGCGTATTGGGGCATCCATACTTTGCGCGCGGTGGAAAACTTTAAAATTTCCAATCAAAAAATTTCCGACGTGCCGCAGTTTGTCCGCAGCATGGTGATGGTGAAAAAAGCAACCGCGCAGGCAAACGGCGAACTGGGCGCGGTGAAGCCCGAAATCGCCGCCGCCATCGAAAAGGCTTGCGATGAAGTGTTGCTTAAAGGCCGCTGCCTCGACCAATTCCCGTCCGACGTGTATCAGGGCGGCGCAGGGACTTCGGTCAACATGAACACCAACGAAGTCATCGCCAACCTTGCTTTGGAAATATTGGGCTACGAAAAAGGCCGCTACGACATCGTCAACCCGATGGACCATGTGAACGCCAGCCAGTCCACCAACGACGCGTATCCGACCGGCTTCAGGCTGGCGGTGTATTACAGCGTCGGCGAACTGCTGGAAAAACTGGCGTTGCTGAAAGACGCGTTTGCCGCCAAAGCCGATGAGTTTAAAGATGTTTTGAAAATGGGACGCACCCAGCTTCAAGATGCTGTTCCGATGACGGCGGGGCAGGAGTTTCAATCTTTCCAAGTGTTGCTGGAAGAAGAGATTTTGAATCTGGACCGCACGCGCGCCTTGTTGTTGGAAGTCAACTTGGGCGCAACCGCCATCGGCACGGGTGTGAACACGCCGAAAGGCTACGCGGCTTTGGCGGTGAAAAAATTGTCCGAAGTCAGCGGCTTGGATTGCAAATTGACCGAAAACCTGATTGAAGCGACTTCCGACTGCGGCGCGTATGTGATGGTACACGGCGCATTGAAGCGCACGGCGGTGAAATTATCGAAAATCTGTAACGACTTGCGCCTCTTGTCGTCCGGCCCGCGCGCCGGTTTGAAAGAAATCAACCTGCCGGAAATGCAGGCAGGCTCGTCGATTATGCCCGCCAAAGTCAACCCCGTGATTCCCGAAGTGGTCAACCAAGTCTGCTTCAAAGTCATCGGCAACGACACCACCATCACCTTCGCCGCCGAAGCGGGGCAGTTGCAATTAAACGTGATGGAGCCGGTCATCGCACAATGTATGTTTGAAACCATTTCCCTCTTGGGCAACGCTGCGGTAAACCTCGCCGAAAAATGCGTCAAAGGCATCACCGTCAACCGCGAAATCTGCGAACGCTATGTGTTCAACTCCATCGGCCTGGTCACTTACCTGAACCCGTATATCGGCCATGAAAACGGCGATTTGGTCGGCAAAATCTGCGCCCAAACCGGCAAAGGCGTGCGCGAAGTCGTGCTCGAACGCGGCCTGTTGAGCGAAGCGGAACTCGACCGCATCCTGTCGCCCGAAAACCTGATGAACCCGCATTTGTAAGGTAGGGCATAAAGAAAAGGTCGTCTGAAAACGGAATTCTCGTTTCAGACGACCTTTTCCATCGGCATGAAGAAAACCTGCCGCCCCTTTCTATTTCAACATCAAAATCGCAGCCACCGCCGCAGCCGTGACTACTAAGGCGGCAATCAGTTTGGCGGCAGAAGCAAATTTCAAGGCAACGGTTTGCCCCTCGATATACTTGTAGCCGCTGATCATCGGGCGGATCAAATCTTTTTTCTTCAAAAACTTATACGCCAAGACCGTAACGATGTGTAAGCCTGCCAATGCCGCCAGCAGGTTGAAGAAATTGACGTGGATTTTGCGCATCAGGCTGCCCGTGTTCGAGCTGACCAAATGATTCAGATAGCCGCTGTCGGTAAACGTGTTTTCATCGGCGGCAAACAAGCCCGTCGTCGCTTGCAGCAAAACCGCCGCAATCAGCGCGATGACCATCAGCGCGCCCAAAGGGTTGTGTCCGGGCTGCTCATTTTCCGTCAGGCTGCCTTGTAGGTAGCGGCGGATGGATGACGGGCTGCGCACGAATTGCGAAAACCGAGCCGTATCGCTGCCCCACAAGCCCCAACACAGGCGGAAGACAATCAGCCCCGCCACCAGCAGCCCGCAGCGCAAGTGCCAAACCAGCATCCCGCCGCCAGCCTGCGCGCTGTACCACATAAATCCGACCGACAAGACCAAGAGCCAGTGAAACAGGCGCGTTGGCAAATCCCAGACTTTGACTTTTTGTTTCATTAAATATTCCTTGTTGTGCGGTTGTAGTGTTCCTATACGGGGCGGTAGAATCGTGAAAACAACAGTCGATAAAAGACATCCTCTTTTCGCCACGCATCCGCTATTTTATCCCAAACTCAGGCAGATTGATGATGAACCCGTCCTATACGCTCCCCGATACGCCCGATTTTTTTCAGACGACCTCGCAATTTCCCGATGTATTCACCCCGCGTCAGGCGGAGTCGCACAAAGGAACATACGGCACGCTCGCCGTCGTCGGCGGCGCATTGGGCATGAGCGGAGCCGTTGTTCTCGCTTCCACCGCCGCGATTTATCAAGGCAGCGGCAAAGTGTGGACGGGCTTCAATCAAACCGCCTTGCCCTTTGCCGTCATCCCCGAACGCCCCGAAATCATGCTGGCAACTGCCGAAGACCTGCTGAAACGCAAGGACATCAGCGCATGGGCGGTCGGCTGCGGCATGGGTTTGGACGAAACTGCCGACTCAATCTTAAATACCGTGTTGACGCAAAATCAGGACGCACCGCTGCTGCTCGATGCCGACGCACTGACTTTGCTGGCAAGGTCGCATCCTGAAACCCGCGAAGCCGCACAAAAACGCGGCAATCTGGTTCTGACCCCGCACCCCGCCGAAGCCGCCCGCCTGCTCGGTATATCCACCCAAGCCGTCCAGCAAGACAGAATGTCCGCCGTCCAAACCATCAGCGCAACGTTCCAAGCCGTAACCGTCTTAAAAGGACACCGCACACTGGTCGCCGCGCCCGACGGCACGGTCTATACCAACCCAAGTGGCAACGTCGGACTTGCCACCGCAGGCAGCGGCGACGTTTTAAGCGGCATCATCGGCAGCCTGCTCGCGCAAGGCATTCCGCCGTTCCAAGCCGCTTGCGCCGGCGTATGGCTGCACGGCGCAGCAGCGGATGTCATCAAACACTCGACGGGCGTAGAAACTGGTATGCTCGCAGGCGAAATCGCCCCTGCCGCCAGATGGTTGAGAAATCGGCTGATGACAGAGAAAACAAAAAATTGAGCAGGAAGGAGGTCGTCTGAAAACAGAGATACAGCCTCCAAGCCGTTTTCAGACGACCTGTGTGTTGTTATTCAGATAAAAAAGGGAAAAAATGAAACCGAATATTTTTGATATAGCCACTAAAGAACTGAGTCAGGATGCTTTTATTACTTGGCTATTGATGTTTGCCGATGAGGGATGCAAACGAGAAAATGAGGTTTTAAATGAATGTGCGCGGGAATTTGTTACAGAATTAATCAAATCACACTATCCGAATTTTGATGAAAAAATTACTTCTGTGAAAGCAGGGAGGCAAAGGGAAAATATTGATATATGGGCTGAGGTGAATGATAAATATTTTATTGTAATTGAAGACAAAACCAATACTAAGGAGCATTCTAATCAGCTAAACCGGTATAGGGAAGCTGCGGAGAGAATGGCGGAAGGTAAAAGCGTTGTCTGCATTTATATAAAAACCGGTAATGAAAACAAAGCAAGCCTGACAAGAGTGGAAAATAAAGGGTTCAAGGTTTTTGACAGGAAAAACCTTATTCGTATTCTCGAAAAATATACGGATCTTATAAAGAATAATATTTTTATAGATTTTCTCGAGCGGATTAAAAGGCTGGAGGAGAAAAATAATCAATTTGGAGAGATAGCCATTACGGAATGGCAGGGTATTGATTGGCAGGGATTTTTTCAATTTTTAGAAAATGAATTACCAGCGGCAGATATGTGGTGGGATTATGCAAATAATCCCAGTGGCGGTTTTTGGTGGTATGCCTTTTCTAAATTGCCGCTGACAGACAAAAATTTTATTTATATGCAGTTGGAGCAAAGTAAGGCAAGGCTTTGCTTTAAAGTCAGTATATCTGACGAGAGTGCTGAAAATGATAGAAGACAAATACGAAAAAAACTTTTTGATTTGTTTATATCGGAAGCTCGCAAAGAAGGTTTCTTCGAGGTTGAAAAACCGAAAAAGTTTGGGAAGGGGAAAACCATGACGTTTGCCGTGGTTGAAAGAGAGGGGTGGTTTGGTAACGATAAGTTGGATAGGGAGGGTGTTATTAAAAATATCTTGAAATATCAAAAATTTTTCACAGAGTTTCAGAAAAAAATCAAAGCCGATACGCAGTCACCAGAGCAGGTATAAATACCCAGTTTACGTTTTAAAAAATGATAAAGAAAGGTTTTCAGACGACCTCCCCATCCGTTTGAAATCCTCCCTCGTCCCGATTAAACTGCCGACTTGCTCTTTTACCATCATCCTTATTTTGTCCATCACACACCATGTCCAAACCGCTTATCATCCGCTGGCTTGCCGTCTGCCTGATACCTTTGGCGACGCTTGCCGTTTTTGCTGTCAATCCGCCTGAAGACGCGGCGCAACACTTAATCAACGGCATCATCCTTGCCTGCGAAGCGACGTTTCTGTTCAAATTCGTCCTTTTCGACACCATCAAGCATCATCTTAAGCAAGAGTTTGATTTGAAACGTCAAACCATGCTGCTGTTTATTCCAATCGTTTTGCTGATTGTGTATTTGTTCCACTATTTCGGCGCGTTTTAGTTTTGAAAAGGTCGTCTGAAACCGATTTCAGACGATCTCGAGTCTTTTATGAATACACACGCTTTTCCTGTTTGTTGGATTTTTTGCAACGTTATCGACAATTTCGGCGACATCGGCGTTTCCTTGCGGCTTGCCCGTGTTTTGCACCGTGAACTCGGTTGGCAGGTGCATTTGTGGACGGACGATGTATCCGCTTTACGTGCGCTTTGCCCGGATTTGCCTGATGTTCCCTGTGTCCATCAGGATATTCATGTTCGCACTTGGCATGCTGAAGTGGCGGATATTAATAATGCGCCTGTTCCCGATATTGTCATCGAAACTTTCGCCTGTGATCTGCCTGAAAATGTGTTGCACATCATCCGCCAACACAAGCCGATTTGGCTGAATTGGGAATATTTGAGCGCGGAAGAAAGCAATGAAAGGCTGCACCTGATGCCTTCGCCGCAGGAGGGCGTTCAAAAATATTTTTGGTTTATGGGCTTCAGCGAAAAAAGCGGCGGGTTGATACGCGAACGCGATTACCGCGATGCCGTCCGTTTCGATACCGAAGCCTTGCGAGAGCGGCTGATGTTGCCCGAAAAAAACGCGCCCGAATGGCTGCTTTTCGGTTATCGGAGCGATGTTTGGGCAAAATGGCTGGACATGTGGCAACAGGCAGACAGCCCGCTGACCCTGCTGCTGGCGGGGACGCAAATCATCGACAGCCTCAAACAAAGCGGTATCATTCCGCAAAACGCCCTGCAAAACGACGGCGATGTTTTTCAGACGACCTCTGTCCGCCTCGTCAAAATCCCTTTCGTGCCGCAACAGGACTTCGACAAACTGTTGCACCTCGCCGACTGCGCCGTGATACGCGGCGAAGACAGTTTCGTCCGCGCCCAGCTTGCCGGCAAACCTTTCTTTTGGCACATCTACCCGCAAGACGAGCATGTCCATCTCGACAAACTCCACGCCTTTTGGGATAAGGCACACGGCTTCTACACGCCCGAAACCGCCTCGGCACACCGCCGCCTTTCAGACGACCTCAACGGCGGAGAGGCATTATCCGCAACGCAGCGCCTAGAATGTTGGCAAATCCTGCAACAACACCAAAACGACTGGCGGCAAGGTGCGGAGGACTGGAGCCGTTATCTTTTCGAGCAGCCTTCCGCCCCCGAAAAACTCGCCGCCTTTATTTCAAAGCTTAAAAAAATACGCTAAAATAGCGCGTTTATTTACAACCGATTTGATTGGACAATACATGAAAACAGCACAAGAACTGCGCGCCGGCAACGTATTCATGGTCGGCAACGATCCTATGGTCGTTCAAAAAACCGAATACATCAAAGGCGGCCGCTCTTCCGCCAAAGTCAGCATGAAACTGAAAAACCTGCTGACCGGTGCCGCTTCCGAAACCATTTACAAAGCCGACGACAAATTCGACGTCGTCATCCTGTCCCGCAAAAACTGTACTTACAGCTACTTTGCCGACCCTATGTACGTCTTCATGGACGAAGAATTCAACCAATACGAAATCGAAGCCGACAACATCGGCGACGCGTTGAAATTCATCGTTGACGGCATGGAAGACCAATGCGAAGTAACCTTCTACGAAGGCAACCCCATTTCTGTCGAGCTGCCTACCATCATCGTACGCGAAGTTGAATACACCGAGCCTGCCGTTAAAGGCGATACTTCCGGCAAAGTGATGAAAACCGCGCGTCTGGTCGGCGGCACTGAAATCCAAGTGATGTCTTACATCGAAAACGGCGACAAAGTCGAAATCGATACCCGTACCGGCGAATTCCGCAAACGCGCTTAAGCATCAGCTGCGGTTCAAGATAAAAGGTCGTCTGAAAAGTTTTCAGACGACCTTTTGCCATCTCAGCGTGTTAAGTCAAGGCGCGAATCTTAAATAAGATGGGACAATGTTCCCTTTGAATCTGTGCTCAGCACCATTATTACGAATATCAAGCCGAATCATGATGCGGACGATAAAGAGGGTCGTCTGAAAGTGGGAAAAGGGGCTTATTCACATTTTCAGACGACCTTTACTTGATGGATGGGGGGTACGGCTTCCTTTATCCGTTTCGGAATAAGCAATATAAAAAAGTATTCTTTGTGTTTGCCGCAATTTCACTTAGAATGCGGCTCTTGCACACTTTTTCTTCAGGAGAGGATTATGTTGAAAAAATTCGTACTCGGCGGCATGACCGCATTGGTTTTGGCAGCCTGCGGCGGAGAGGGCGGCAGCGCGTCTTCTTCTGCTCCCGCCCAATCTGCCAACGCTTCCGGTTCTTTAATTGAGCGCATCAACAATAAAGGGACGATTACCGTCGGCACCGAAGGCACTTACGCGCCGTTTACCTACCACGACAAAGACGGCAAGCTGACCGGTTACGATGTGGAAGTTACCCGCGCCGTTGCCGACAAACTGGGCGTCAAAGTCGAATTTAAAGAAACGCAATGGGATTCGATGATGGCGGGTTTGAAAGCGGGACGTTTCGACGTGGTGGCAAACCAAGTCGGTCTGACCAGCCCCGAACGCCAAGCGACATTCGACAAATCCGAACCTTACAGCTGGAGCGGTGCGGTTTTGGTTGCGCGCAAAGACAGCAACATCAAATCCATTGACGACATCAAAGGCGTCAAAACCGCGCAATCCCTGACCAGCAACTACGGCGAAAAAGCCAAAGCTGCGGGTGCGGAACTCGTACCGGTGGACGGTTTGGCGCAATCACTGACCCTGATTGAACAAAAACGCGCCGATGCGACGTTGAACGATGAGTTGGCAGTTTTAGACTATCTGAAGAAAAACCCGAATGCCGGCGTGAAAATCGTTTGGTCTGCGCCTGCCGATGAAAAAGTCGGTTCCGGCTTGATTGTCAATAAAGGCAATGATGAAGTCGTGGCGAAATTCAGCACGGCAATCAACGAGCTGAAAGCCGACGGCACGCTGAAAAAACTGGGTGAACAATTCTTCGGAAAAGACATCAGTGTTAAATAATTTTCTTGCTTCGCTGCCGTTTATGACGGAAACACGCGCCGATATGATTGTCAGCGCGTTTTTGCCTATGGTCAAAGCCGGTTTTATGGTCTCGCTGCCGCTGGCAGTGGCGTCGTTCCTGATCGGGATGGTGATTGCCATTGCCGTGGCTTTGGTGCGGATTATGCCTTCGGGCGGCATCGTGCGGAAAATCCTGCTGAAACTGGTGGAAACTTATATTTCCATCATCAGGGGGACGCCGCTGTTGGTGCAGCTTGTGATTGTGTTTTACGGGCTGCCGTCCGTCGGTATTTTCATCGATCCGATTCCCGCCGCCATCATCGGCTTCTCGCTCAATGTCGGCGCATATGCTTCCGAAACCATCCGCGCGGCGATTTTGTCCGTGCCGAAAGGGCAGTGGGAGGCGGGTTTCTCCATCGGCATGACCTATATGCAGACTTTCCGCCGCATCGTCGCGCCGCAGGCATTCCGCGTTGCCGTGCCGCCTTTGAGCAACGAGTTTATCGGCTTGTTCAAAAACACCTCGCTCGCGGCAGTGGTGACGGTAACGGAATTGTTCCGCGTCGCGCAGGAAACGGCAAACCGTACCTACGACTTCCTACCCGTCTATATCGAAGCCGCTTTGGTTTATTGGTGTTTCTGCAAGGTTCTGTTCCTGATTCAGGCGCGCCTGGAAAAACGCTTCGACCGCTATGTCGCCAAATAAGGGGAAGCCATGATTAAAATCCGCAATATCCGCAAAACCTTCGGCGAAAACACCATTTTGCGCGGCATCGATTTGGATGTGGGCAAAGGGCAGGTGGTCGTCATCCTCGGACCTTCCGGCTCGGGTAAAACAACGTTTTTGCGCTGCTTAAACGCGCTGGAAATGCCCGAAGACGGACAAATCGAGTTCGACAACGAGCGACCGCTGAAAATCGATTTTTCTAAAAAAACGACAAAGCACGACATCTTGGCGCTGCGCCGCAAATCCGGCATGGTGTTCCAACAATACAACCTTTTTCCGCACAAAACCGCGTTGGAAAACGTGATGGAAGGTCCGGTTGCCGTACAGGGTAAGCCTGCCGCCCAAGCGCGCGAAGAAGCTTTGAAATTGCTGGAAAAAGTCGGCTTGGGCGACAAGGTTGACCTTTATCCCTACCAGCTTTCCGGCGGTCAGCAACAGCGCGTCGGTATCGCCCGCGCATTGGCGATTCAGCCCGAGCTGATGTTGTTTGACGAACCCACTTCCGCTCTAGATCCCGAATTGGTGCAAGACGTATTGAACGCCATGAAAGAATTGGCGCAAGAAGGCTGGACGATGGTTGTCGTAACTCACGAAATCAAGTTCGCGCTGGAAGTCGCTACTACCGTCGTCGTCATGGACGGCGGTGTTATCGTAGAGCAGGGTAGTCCGAAAGAATTGTTCGAGCACCCCAAACACGAGCGCACGCGGAAATTTCTGCAACAAATCCGTAAGGATTCGGCAGATTATCGACATTAAGCCGTTTCGTTACATCAAAGGTCGTCTCAAAACGGACAGAGCGGGTTTCGCTAAAACAATCCGCCGTTTTCAGACGACCTTTTTTCACCATGGATTCACGTTGAAACGCTGCGGCATCAACGAACGGCGACATCACGCTGTTTTCACTATAAAATACCGCCTTTCCCATTTTCCCGTCCGTCTCTTACCATCATGATTGAAATCAAGAACCTCACCCTGCAACGCGGTTTGAAAGTCCTGTTCGACAAAGCCAACGCCACCGTCAATCCCGGTCAGCGCGTCGGTTTGATCGGTAAAAACGGGACGGGCAAATCCAGCCTGTTTGCCTTAATCAAGGGTGAAATCACTCAGGACGGCGGCGATATTTCGATTCCGAAAAATTGGCGGATGGCTTCCGTTTCCCAAGAAACGCCCGACTTGGACATCTCCGCGTTGGACTACGTTTTGCAGGGCGATGCCGAGTTGCAGGCTTTTCAGACGACCTTGGCGCAGGCGGAAGCGCAAAATGACGGCATGAAGCAGGCGGAATACCATGCCAAATTGGAAGAAATCGACGCTTATACCGCGCCGGCCCGTGCGGCGAAATTGTTGAACGGACTGGGTTTTTCGCAAGAAGAACACAGCCGTCCCGTCAAATCCTTTTCCGGCGGCTGGCGTATGCGCCTGAATCTTGCGCAAGCCCTGATTTGCCGCGCCGATTTGCTCTTGCTTGACGAACCGACTAACCACTTGGATTTGGAAACCGTCTTGTGGCTGGAAAACCACCTTGCCTCTTTACCCTGCACGCAAATCATCATTTCCCACGACCGTGATTTCCTCAATGCGGCCACCACCCAAACCATCGAATTGTCCCAGCAAAAGCTCACGCAATACGGCGGCAATTACGATTTTTACCAAAACGAACGCGCGCAACGCCTGGCGCAGCAACAAGCCGCCTATGTCAAACAGCAGGCGCAAATCAAACATCTTCAATCGTTTATCGACCGCTTCAAAGCCAAAGCCACCAAAGCCGTTCAAGCGCAAAGCCGCATGAAGGCGTTGGCGAAGCTCGAGCGCATCGCTCCCGCGCATTTGGACAGCGAGTTTTCCTTTGAGTTTTACAATCCCGACCATCTGCCCAATCCCTTGCTGAAGCTGGAGCACGCTGATTTGGGTTACGAAGGAAAAACCGTTTTGCACGACATTACCCTATCGCTGGAGAGCGGCGCACGTTACGGGCTATTGGGTGTTAACGGCAGCGGTAAATCTACGTTTATCAAAGCCTTGGCAGGCAAAATCGATTTGCTCTCCGGCAGCATCGTCCGTTCCGAAAAACTCAATATCGGCTATTTTGCCCAACACCAACTCGATACCATCCGCGCCGACCAAAGCCCTGTTTGGCACATTCAGCAGCTTTCTCCCGAAGTGCGCGAACAAGAAATCCGAAATTTCCTCGGCGGCTTCAACTTTGTCGGCGATATGGCGTTGCAGAAAACCGAACCCTTTTCCGGCGGAGAAAAAGCCCGCCTCGCCCTTGCCATGATTATCTGGCAAAAACCGAATTTGCTGCTGCTTGACGAGCCGACCAACCATTTGGACTTGGATATGCGCCACGCCCTGACGCTCGCGCTGCAAAGTTTCCAAGGCGCCTTAATCGTCGTATCGCACGACCGCAGCCTGCTTGAAGCCACTACCGACAGCTTCCTCCTGATTGACAAAGGTCGTCTGAAAAACTTTGACGGCGATTTAAACGATTATCGTCAATGGCGGTTGGCGCAGGAAAACGCCACAGCCGCGCCTGCCGCTTCCGCGCAAAGCCAAAACCGCAAAGATACCAAGCGTATCGAAGCACAAATCCGTCAAGAAAAAGCCCGACGCGGCAAGCCGATACAGCAGAAAATCGACAAAGCCGAAAAAGAAATGGCGCAGCTTTCCGAAATTCAAACAGCATGTGAAACATTTTTGGCACAAGAAGAAGCCTATTCGGACGAAAATAAAACAAAATTACAACAAACCCTCGCACAATTAACAGAAATTAAAGTAAAATTAACACAAATAGAAGAAAACTGGCTTTTGTGGCAGGAAGAGCTAGAGCAAATCCTGACGGAAATCGACGCAGAATTTACACAACTATAAATACTTCGCAGCGAGGGTTTCCGTACTTGCCTTCAGAAGCCGCCAAAAAAATACAGTTCGGCATGGTCATTTCAGACCGTCGGACTGTATATAGTGGATTAAATTTAAATCAGGACAAGGCGACGAAGCCGCAGACAGTACAGATAGTACGGAACCGATTCACTTGGTGCTTCAGCACCTTAGAGAATCGTTCTCTTTGAGCTAAGGCGAGGCAACGCCGTACCGGTTTAAAGTTAATCCACTATAAAAACAAAAATAGGTCGTCTGAAAACTCAAACTACGGAAAACATATGCGTTCACGAATCAAGCAAGGGGCACTTATCGTCGCATCCTCCCTCATTTTGGGCTTATCCCTCCACACCGCAGCAGCCGTCTTCAGCTGCCATTCCGGTAACAGCAAAACCTACACATCCGAACCATTTGGAAACTGCACAGGCGCGGATCTGCCCAAAATCAGCAGCCACCAAGGCGGTGCATACCGTCTGAAAATCAACAAATTAAGCAGCGATACCGAAGAAAAGGCGGCCAAGCCCAAGAAGGCGCGTTCAAAAGAAAAAGCGCGGGAAAAGGCGCAAGAGCAGGAGACAAAGAGCAAAAACGCCAAATCACGCGCCAAAAAATCGGATAAAGCCGCAAAAACGTCGTCTGAAAACGAGTGAGGCAATTTTCGCTAAAACGAATAAGACGGTTTGGTTTGAAATTAAAAAAGTCAGCCGTCCTATTTGAGAGAATATGCTGGCATTGTTATACTATTACAGTTGAATGCAATATCTATCGAAAAATTACTTATTTCACATTACGACCTTACCATGAAACAATCACTTCACGCATTGGCAGCTTCATTGCTGATGTTTGCCGCCGCATCAGGCGCACAAGCTTCCTCTAAAATCTATACCTGCACAGTCAACGGCGAAGTCGTCTATACTTCGCGCCCATCCGGAAACTGCCATTCGGCAGATTTACCGACCATAGGCAAATACAGCAGCACGCGCTACGATGCTCCCGCTTTAGAAATGCCCGAGCCTGCTGCCGAAGCTCCGTCAAAACGAGCCGGCAACGCAAAACCTGCACCTAAAAATACCGCTAAGGCAAATCCTGCACCTGCGCCCATCCGTCCGGCTCCTGAAGTCGCAGCAACGCCTGCGCCCAAATCTTCCGGCAGTGCTAGCCGCCGTTCGATTTTGGAAACAGAGTTGAGCAACGAGCGTAAAGCGCTGGGCGAAGCGCAAAAATCTCTGGCGCAAGCCCGTGTAGCCAAAGGCGGTCATGTCAACCAACAGGAAATCAACAGCCTGCAAAGCGTGGTACTCGACCGCCAGCAAAACATCCAAGCACTGCAAAGGGAATTGAGTCGGATGTAGGCTGTTCCTACCTTCTTTACCTGCCTTTCTTGGTTTTACATTACGTTAAATATTTCTAAAATATAAAGTTTTACAATTAACCTTTAAAACTTTTAGAAATAGGTACGTATATGGCATCCTATTTGTCCGCTTTTGTACTGGCTGCACCTATGGTGCTTGCCGCTCCGTATGTTGCCGCTGCACATCCTGCACAAGAGCAGATGCAGCAAAATATCGATACTGTTTTGAAAATCGCACGCAATACTTCCTTGAGCGAGCCGCAGCGTGTCAAACAAATACAGCAGTATGCCGACCGTTATTTGGATTATGAACGCATTTCCGCTTTGGCTGTCGGCGCGCCTTGGCGCAATTTCTCAGCACAGCAGAAAACAGATTTTATTCAGGCATTCAAAGAGATGGTGGTTTCGATGTATTCCCATTCCGCTTTGGTGGGCGCTGCTGATGCGAAGGTTAAATTGCTGCCTAAAATGACTGAAAACGGCAATAAGTTTGATGTGTTTTCAGAGCTTCAAACGAAGAGCGGTAAGAAATATGAAGTAGCGTATCAGCTTTATCGGGTAGGTTCTGCTTATAAAATCTACAATTTCCGTCTGGATGGCACAAGTTTAGTGACGGTATACCGCAATCAATTCAATGAGTTGATTAAGCAAAAAGGTATTGACGGTACTATTGCCGTCGTTAAAGCCAAGGGTTTGAAAAAGCAATAATTTGATTGATGATTTTCCTGTTTTCTCAAGAAAAGGATTGGGATAGTTTTTCCATTTGAGGATAAGGGATATTATAGTGGATTAACTTTAAATCAGGACAAGGCGACGAAGCCGCAGACAGTACAG
>CAUSOO010000043.1:0-20008 GCA_963533245.1 uncultured Neisseria sp. | reverse complement strand
CTGAAGCACCAAGTGAATCGGTTCCGTACTATCTGTACTGTCTGCGGCTTCGTCTCCTTGTCCTGATTTTTGTTAATCCACTATATCGTTGCGGCACGGTTTATCCCAATGCGGCGATAAATTCCTGCGCCTGTCTGCGGGTAACGGCGTCTTGCGCCAGCAGGTTTTCGATATTGCCAAGGTCGTCTGAAAAGTCTTGTGCGAGACAATGGGCGACGGTTTTGGCAATGTCGGTAAACTTAATCTGCCCGTCTAAGAAGGCGGCGACGGCGGCTTCGTTGGCGGCGTTCAAGACGCAGGGTGCGGTTCCGCCCGCGTTCATGGCTTCATAGGCAAGCTTCAGGCAGGGGAAGCGGTCAAAGTCGGGCTTTTGGAAGGTCAACGCAGACAATGCGTCGAAATCCAGGTCGCCGACACCCGAATCAATACGTTCCGGCAAGCCCAAACAATAAGCGATGGGCGTACGCATATCGGGATTGCCCAGTTGCGCCAGCACGGAGCCGTCGCGGTAGCGCACCATGCTGTGTATCACGGATTGCGGATGGATGACGACTTCGAGTTTATCAGGCGGGCAGTTGAACAGCCAATGCGCTTCAATCAGCTCCAAACCTTTGTTCATCATGGTGGCGGAATCGACGGAGATTTTGCGCCCCATGCTCCAATTTGGGTGTTTGACCGCTTGCGCGGGCGTAATGCTGTCGAACGTGCCTAAATCGGTCGTCAGAAACGGGCCGCCGGAAGCGGTCAGGATAATCGAACGGATGCCGTGTTCGTTCAGACGACCTGTGTAATCGCGCGGCAAAACTTGGAAAATGGCGTTGTGTTCGCTGTCGATGGGCAACACTGCCGCGCCGTTTGCGCGGGCGGTTTCCATAAACAACGCGCCGGAAACCACCAGCGTCTCTTTGTTCGCCAGATAAATGGTTTTGCCTTTTTGCGCCGCCGCCAGCGCGGAAGGCAGGCCCGCCGCTCCGACAATGGCGCACATGACACCGCTGACTTCGTCGGCAGACGCCACATCAACCAATGCCTGCGCGCCGTGTAAAACCTGCGTCGCCGCGCCGTCGCGTTTCAACAGGGCTTCAAGCCGGGCGGCGTGTTCCGCATCGGCAACGACGGCATATTCGGGGCGGAACGTTTGACATTGAGCCGCCAGTTTCTCAACCTGCTTATGCCCCGCCAGCGCGAATACGCGGAATTTTTCGGGGTGGCGGGAAACAACGTCCAGCGTGCTTTCGCCTATGCTGCCGGTACTGCCTAATATGGTCAGGACTTGTGGTGTCATGGTGTGTTCTTTATGTACTGCTTTCGGATTTCAGACGACCTTTGGGCTTGAGGTCGGAAAGGTCGTCTGAAAACGCTTATTCGATATTGTGTTTGATGTGTTCCAACGATTTTTAACCGCTTCAGAACAAGCTTTCAAAGGCGGCATAGACGCTGATGACGGCAATCAGGCTGTCCACGCGGTCAAACACGCCGCCGTGTCCGGGCAGCAGATTGCTGCTGTCTTTGATGCCCGCCGCGCGTTTGAGCCAGCTTTCCAACAGGTCGCCGCATACGCTGACAACGGTCAACACCAAACCGATTAACACGGTATTGAACCAGCCTGCGTCAAACGTGAGCCACCCAGCCCACCACACCACAGTCATATACACCGCCACGCAAATTGCGCCGCCGATTGCGCCTTCCCAGCTCTTGCCGGGGCTGACGGTCGGTGCGATTTTGTGTTTGCCGAACGCTTTGCCGCTGAAATACGCGCAAACATCGGCAACCCACACCAAACCCATCACGGCGAGCAGCGACAAGGCATAATCGGGATGCGGACGCAGGGACATGAGTGCGAACCAAAACGGCATGACCAAAAGCCAACCGACGGTATAAGCCTGCCAGCCGCCGTTCAATTTCCATTTGAATTTCAGCCACAAAGGCATAACGACCAGCCAAAACGCCAAAACGGCGTACCAGACGATATCCGGCAGCGTCCAACCGCCTGCGTAGGCGATGACGCCGAACACCAGCGTCGCGGCGAGATAATGATTGGTTTTCAGTTTTTCCAATCCGCTCATGCGGGCGTATTCCCACAGCGTAACCAGGGAAATCAACCCGCAAAATGCCGCCCACAGCCATTGCGGCGCGTAAAACAGCATACCGAGCATCAACGGCAGCATCCACAGCGCCGTGATAATCCGTTGTTTCAACATTTTTAACCCCTTTGCTGCTCTACCGGCAGCTGTTCCGAAGTGCGTCCGAAGCGCCGTTCGCGTTTTTGGAACGAGGCGACAGCATCGTCCAAGGCTTTGCTGTCAAAATCGGGCCACAGGGTATCGGTAAAATAAAGTTCGGCATACGCCATCTGCCAAAGCAGGAAATTGCTGATGCGCGTTTCGCCGCCGGTGCGGATGAACAAATCCGGCTCCGGCGCATCGCCCAGCATCAAGTGTTTCGCCAGCGCGTCTTCCGTAATTTCGGATACGCCTTCGGCAATCAGTTTGTTTGCCGCCTGCAAAATATCCCAGCGGCCGCCGTAATCCGCGGCGATGCTCAGGGTCAGACCGGTATTGTTCGCCGTCAACGCTTCCGCTTCTTCGATGCCTTGCAGAATCTGCCGGTTGAAGCGTTCGCGGCTGCCCAACACCTTCAGGCGCATATTGTTTTCGTGCAGACGGCGCACCTGCTTTTGCAAAGCCTGCAAAAACAGCCCCATCAGGAACGACACTTCGTCTTCGGGGCGGCGCCAGTTTTCAGTCGAAAAGGCAAACACGGTCAGATATTGCACACCCAGTTTGGCGCAATGCTTCACCATATTTTCCAACGCGTCCAAGCCGCGTTTGTGCCCCATCACGCGGGGAAGGAAACGCTTTTTCGCCCAACGGCCGTTGCCGTCCATAATCACGGCGATATGCTTCGGAACCGAAGTATGTTCCAAAATGGTCTGCGTGCTGCTCTTCATCTCTGCCTTTCGCAGCGCGGCGGTTCAAAGGTCGTCTGAAACGCCGCGGACAAGGGTTTAAATCGCCATCAAATCTTCTTCTTTGGCAGCCAGCGTTTTATCGGCTTCGGCGATGTATTTGTCGGTCAGTTTTTGAACCGCCTCTTCGCCGCGACGTGCTTCGTCTTCGGAAATTTCTTTGTCTTTCAAGAGTTTTTTGATGTGATCGTTTGCATCGCGGCGCACGTTGCGGATGGACACGCGTCCTTCTTCCGCTTCGCTGCGTACGACTTTAATCAAATCTTTACGGCGCTCTTCGGTCAACATAGGCATAGGCACGCGGATCAAATCGCCGACGGCTGCCGGGTTCAGACCCAAGTTTGAATCGCGGATGGCTTTCTCGACTTTGGCTGCCATATTGCTTTCAAAAGGTTTCACGCCGATGGTGCGCGCGTCCAGAAGCGTCACGTTGGCAACTTGGCTGACCGGAACCATGCTGCCCCAGTATTCGACTTCCACTTGGTCCAACAGACCGGTATGCGCACGGCCGGTACGCACTTTCGCCAAATTCTCTTTCAGCACTTCTACCGAGCGCTGCATTTTGCTTTCCGCTGTTTTTTGAATATCGTTAATCATTTTCTGCTTTCAAATAAGATACTGAATTTAAAACCTCGCCCGGACGCATGACCATCCGAACGGCAAATCAAGCTGTTAACTGCGCATAGTACCGTCATTCGGCGATTCCGACAAGGCAGGGGCGGTTTTGGGCCTTGTTTCTTAACTGATATTTAAATGCCGTTGCACATGAGTTTGAGGCGGAAAAGCATGGACGGCCTCGATACAGCCGAATTCATTTGCGTATAGACAAAAAGGTCGTCTGAAAACCTTGCCAACCGGTTTTCAGACGACCTTTATCCTATCCCACCTCCAACCTCTCTATGGCGAAAGGCAGGGTGCAAAACAGAAAATACGCTCCTGTTACAATGAAATCACGAACCAAAGACCTCGGAGAAGCAGGTATATCAATAATGCGATGGTGATGTTGTTGTATCGCCATTTCATTTGGTTGATGGAAAAAACCAGCAATATGAGGAGAAAGAATGGTGTTATGTATGACCATACCAAGTCTGCTGACACCAATACAGCACAAATTAATCCCAAAGGGAAAAGAATCATCCAAGCAGGCAACGAGGCAATCGCCCATTTCGATTTTCTATTGCGCGTACGGACAAATTCCCCAACAGAAGAAAAGGTTGTCTGCTTCTGCGTAATCAAAGACAAAATACTTATACCGCCATAAGCTACGGCGCAAATATACAGCGCTTGTTGATAGTTGCTTACGAAGCTGATCAAAGCCAAAGGCAAAGGCGTAAGAAGTCCAAGTACGATAAAAGTCAATCGGGAAGAGCGCAGGTGCAGGCGTTCTGCCATAGCAGCGCGGGCGGCAACGCTGCATAAGACAACAGAAATAATGGAGGCAATAATTGGGGATACTGGGGACACATTGTCACGCAAACCCGGAATATCTTCCAAAGCGGTCAACATACTGGTGACGAACATGACCATGACGACAAACAGCAATAGGAGTTGTAATAGAGACCCTTCCCATTGATCGTTGCCGCGTTTGAACTGCAAAGCATTAACCAATATCATGCAGGCGAGTGCCCATGAGTAGAGCGGCATAGTCAACCACATGATGAAAACATCGTTGTCTTCATGGTTGAAATGAGACATCGTTAGGCCGAGCAGTATCCAGCCGACAAGGAAAATAACCCAACCGGTCAAAGGCGCGACAACAATCCTCGCCCAAGCCATCTGCCACGGAGACAAAGAGGACATGCGCAACTGGTCAAATGCATTGCTGGAAACGTCTTGGCGTAAACTACGCTCAATCTGCAGATAAAGGGCGATATTTGAAATGCCGGTACCGAACGCACCAATACCGGCAATATATTCCACCAAGTCTCCAGAATTGGGGGTGGCAAAAACAAACAGGCTGTAGAGTATGATGATGCCTACAATCATGCCCCAGCTCATGTTGAGCCACATCAGCCTTTGAAATTCGGCGTTAACCCGGATTTTGGGGATATTCAATTTATTGTCCATCGGCTTGCTCCTGTTGCTCTTGTTGCTCCTGCTCGTGGAGATTGAGGCTGTTTTGATAACTGTTTAGCAGCGACGCTTTAATGACGGCAGCTTCGCTCAAAGGCAGGTTTTGTTCAAACAGTTTGCGCAACAAGGCCGCACGTGCTTCTTCTCCCGCATCCAATATGACGGTAACGGCATGATTGTTCCATTCTGCCTGCTTCACGCCTTCCGTATTGCGGACCCGCTCGAATATGGATTCATCGAAACCGACAAATTGCAGCGAAACAGTCTGATCTTCGTTAACATCATCATTAACAGATTGAAATGCCTGAACACGTCCGCCTTTGATAACCAGCATATGCGAACAATATTCGTCCAGCTCGGAAAGAATATGGCTCGACACCAAAATGCTCATGCCTTCATCTTTGAGCTTCAGCAGCAACAAAGACAATTCATGTCGTGCCTCAGGGTCAAGACCGCTGGCAGGTTCATCCAAAAGCAAGAACTTAGGACGATGGATGATGACTTGCCCGATACCGACACGCTGTTTCTGACCACGGGAAAGGTCACTGACTTTGGCATACAGTTTATGTTCCAAATTAAGCAGACGAACGGTTTCCAGCAGCAAATCAGGAAGTCGCGCATCAGGAATACCGCGGGATTTGGCGGCATACGTTAAGCACTGGATCACGCTCAAACCATCCGGCAAACCAAAAAAATCAGGCAGGTAGCCGAGTTTGGAAAAGCTGTCGCGCGGATTATCAAGAATAGGCAGACCGTCAAGCAAGACATCGCCGGATGTCGGGATTTCCAATCCTGCCATACAACGCATCAAAGTGGATTTGCCGGCACCATTAGGTCCGATTAATCCGGTAATACTGCCCTGCGGAAGTTCAACCGAGACATCGTACAATGCCTGCGTATTGCCGTAGTAAAAATCTAGATGTTGGACATTAATCATAATATTTATAAGATATGAAGGGGTTGGATGCAAAAATCGGGGGCGCTAACGCCGACTGATAAACTTTTATCACACGGATGAAATGACAAAATGGCTTTTCAGACGACCTCAAACATTTCTTGGCATTTCATGATAAACATTCAGCCTCAGCCGCTCCGATCTTGAGCCTTCGTATTATCAACAAAAAACTGTTTGACATACAAAAAACTGCTTCTGCGGTCGCTTTAATCGAAGGACGGATAACTTTACCCTATATCAGCGAACTTATAGTGGATTAAATTTAAATCAGGACAAGGCGACGAAGCCGCAGACAGTACAGATAGTACGGAACCGATTCACTTGGTGCTTCAGCACCTTAGAGAATCGTTCTCTTTGAGCTAAGGCGAGGCAACGCCGTACTGGTTTAAAGTTAATCCACTATAAAAAAGCGGCAAGGACACCTTCCAAGCCGCTTTTTTATCATTGGTTTGTTACCTTCCAACCTATAAATGGCATATGGAACATCATCAAACATCTCAAGAGATACGTTTTCAGACGACCCCACACTTACCTGGGGCGGCAACAAACGAATAATAGACAAATCCTGTTACCATATTTTCGACAGTTTTTCTTTAACTTTAGTCTCCATTTCAGCACTCAAATGGCGACCCAATATTTTGCCGAAATCCTCTTCAGGCGTATAGTTCACCAGCTCAGGGGCTTTGACGACATCTCTAGCGACACTATATACGCTGCCGAAATCATCAATCAATCCTACTTCTTTAGCCTCCGAACCGGTATAGATGCGGCCGCTGAAAACATCAGAATACTGCTGATCTTTCAAACGCTTTCCGCGTCCGAGTTTAACCGATTTAATAAATTCCTTATGGATATCGGTCAGCATTTTTTCCCAAATCTGAGTTTGTGCGGGCGTTTCAGGAGAAAACGGATCACCCATGCCTTTATTGCTGCCTGCGATTTTCAGACGACGTTTGATACCGATTTTATCCATCAGCCCCGTCGCATCAAACCCTCCGCCAATCACACCGATACTGCCGACCACGCTGGACGGGTCCGCATAAATCTTGTCAGCCGCTGCCGCAATGTAATAACAGCCCGATGCACACATATCTTCCGCCACCACATACACAGGAATGTCTTTATGCTCCGACTTCATACGGCGGATTTCGTTAAACGCAATATTGGAAACCACAGGCGATCCGCCCGGACTATTGGCGCGGATGATAATCGCTTTAGCATTGGGGTTATTGTAAACCGCCTCCATACCGGTGCGCAGCATCTCAACCTGATCATCAAGTTCATTGCCGATTTCGCCCTTCAAATCGATCACTGCCGTATGCTCCCCGCTGCTTTGCACTGCATCGGTATCGTCTCCAAACAGTGACGCAATAAACATGAGAAATAAAATCACACCGATAACACGCCAAATATTGCGCCAAATACGTGCGCTACGCTGCTCTTTATAAGAAGCCAGCAATACTTCGCGCAATACTTCGCGCTCCCAAAACGAGCCGGAATGAGATGAGGGATTATTCCCCTCACGAGAATAAGGTTCCTGCATGATCGGTACTTTCATCGTTCAAATTTTGACACTCGGAACCACAAATCAGGTAGTCCCAACATTTAGAGGATGTCTCCTATCCAATAACCCCGCATTCTACCGTCCTAAAAGATAAAATTTCAATCATCAGCAAATATTTGAACAAAGTTTTCATTTTATAACGAAATTTTTGGTTTCTAGATTGGGGAATCCAAATAAAACAGCGTCGGAAAATGATATAGGTATTATGCGCAGCGATAAAAGCTTGAAGAATGATTTATGATAACTATTTTGAGTAATCGGACTATTCCTATCATAATGCTGTGTTGTTCGGCAGTGTGTCACAGCCAGTAGAGTTTATCTCTGGCAAAAATACCGATACCGTCGATATAAACATTAAAAGCGCAGACGCCTATTCTGGAAAACGCTTTTTTCAAAACATCCGAAGGATGTGTAGCAAGCGTAGATTAGGGCGGAAATCCAACATCTATCAAGGTCGTCTGAAAGTTTTCAGACGACCTCTTTGCCAATAGCAGTCGTCCTGTTCAATTGTTCATATGGTTTTGATACACCGCCATCACAAACCTGCCGACCACATTCTCTAGGTAAAGAATTGATTGTTTTATTCCCTAAAAGCGCAAGCAGACTATGAAAATGCAAAAAACGTCAGGAAAATGCAGAAACCAGCCCAAGATGATTTAAATAACTTACTTGTCTATTTAAAGGACTAAAATGACCAATCAAGTTAAATATGATCGTAACAAAGACCGTCAGGGATTATTTAAAGAAGGTTGTCTTAAGAAGTTGTATTCAGATAACCTATGGTTAATGAACAAATGGATAAGCGAAGCAGAGTATGACAAATTCCGCTTAAACAATGGGGAATGTAGACAATAACCCAAGCGTACTACCCACTAAAATCTATCAAGTTGCGATAATCGAATACACCGCTGGCTATCCGATCGAAACCGTCCGCGAACGCTTCGCCCAGGCAATCGGATACAGCCGCCTGTGTTTGGAAATCGATGAAAAATATCCCGTGGACGATCCCAAACTGATCGAAGAAGGCTGGACGATGTCCGTTTGGGGTGGTGGTGCGGATTATGATGATTTTCTAGCAAATGCCATCGGCTTGTGCCTTCTGTTTGAACAGGCTGACTGGCTGGAAATTGTCAAACGGTGCTATGAATTGGACGGCTTTATTGATACATCTTTTAATGCCTTGATCAATATGGTTATTCCGATGGATTTTGATCCGAAAGCCAAATTCCGGCGCGGTGGTTATAATTTCCGCAAACCCCTGCTACAAGCAATCATGGCGGAGAGCAAGGAAGAAACCCTGAAACACCTCAACGCCTACCTCTCCAGCTGGTACGAAGGCAACCGAAAAATCGGTAATCTCCTGATTGACACGCATTTGAACCAAGATCCCGAATATGGGGGCTATATCGGCTACTGGAGCTTTGAATCCGCCGCAGTCGCCTATTTAAAAGACTTGGACGACACCTCCCTGCGGCAGTATCTGTACTATCCTAAAGATATGGTGGATTGGGCGCGGGAGCAGAAACAATACGACTTAAATTTAAAAGATTCCAAATGACCAATCAAATCAAATACAACCATAACAAAGACCGTCAGGGATTGTTTGATAAAGATTTTCTTGAGCAATCTTATAAAAATAACCTTATGTTGCTTAATGTCACGTTTCAGCAAGCGTAGATTGAATTGGAAGTCTGTTATTGAGGTCGTCTGAAAAATTGAGGATTTCTGTTTTCAGACGACCCTTCGTCAAGTGGATACAGATTCAGGATAAACCAATCCGTAGCGTGGGCTTCGCCCGCGAGCTTCCGCCCGAACATCCGAATCAAATTATTTATGTTCATTCGTAGGTAGAACCCACGCTACGGGCGGCTGGCTCTCCCGTCTGGTGGGAGAGGTTAACTCTACAGTTTGCACGAATTTGATTTTACCTAGAACCATAAAGCCACCCCATCCTAACCTTCCCCCGTCGGACGGGGAAGGAACAAGTTGCCGTTGCAGCAAATCGTAGCGTGGGCTTCGCCCACGATCTTCCGCCCAAACATCCGAATCTAATCATCTCTGTTTATTCGTGGGTAGAACCCACGCTACGGGCGGCTGGCTCTCCCGTCTGGCGGGAGAGATCGGCTCTACAGCTTGCACAAATTTGATTTTACCTAGAACCATAAAGCCACCCCCATCCTAACCTTCCCCCGCCGGACGGGGGAAGTGACAAGTTGCCGTTGCAGCAAATCGTAGCGTGGGCTTCGCCCACGAGCTTCCGTCCAAACATCCGAATCTAATCATCTCTGTTTATTCGTGGGTAGAACCCACGCTACGGGCGGCTGGCTCTCCCGTCTGGCGGGAGAGATCGGCTCTACAGCTTGCACGAATTTGATTTTACCTAGAACCATAAAGCCACCCCCATCCTAACCTTCCCCCGTCGGACGGGGGAAGGGACAAGTTGTCGTTGCAGCAAATCGTAGCGTGGGCTTTGCCCACGACCTTCTGCCCGAACATCCGAATCAAATTATTTATGTTCATTCGTGGGCAAAGCCCACGCTACGGCTGCTAAAAATATAGTGGATTAACTTTAAACCAGTACGGCGTTGCCTCGCCTTAGCTCAAAGAGAACGATTCTCTAAGGTGCTGAAGCACCAAGTGAATCGGTTCCGTACTATCTGTACTGTCTGCGGCTTCGTCGCCTTGTCCTGATTTAAATTTAATCCACTATAAGTGGGGCGCAATATAAAAAACAGAGGTCGTCTGAAAACCCGAAATGTGGTTTTCAGACGACCTTTTCTTGCGCTTTATGGTTTACGCGAACCTTATTCGCCGTAATAGGCTTTGGTCAGGATTTCTTCCATATCGGCGACCAGTGCCAGACGCGGGTTGGCGGGGGTGCATTGGTCTTCAAAGGACAGCATTGCTAGTTCTTTGCGGCCGTCGATGAAGGTTTTTTCGTCGATGCCCTGCTCTTTGAACGACATTTTGATGCCGACGTTGACCGCCAGTTCATGACAGGCGCGGGCGAAGGATTCTACGCCTTCGGCAGGGGTGGCGCACGGCAGGCCTAAGGTACGGGCGATTTCCTGATATTTCAGGTCGGCTTTGTAGTAGTTGTACTTCGGCCAGGTGGCGGTTTTCTGCGGGCGCGTGCCGTTGTAGCGGATGACGTGCGGCAGCAGGATGGCGTTGGCGCGGCCGTGCGGAACGTGGTATTTGCCGCCGATTTTGTGCGCCATCGAGTGGTTGATGCCGAGGAATGCGTTGGAGAATGCCATGCCTGCGATGGTGGAGGCGTTGTGCATGTGTTCGCGCGCTTCGGGGTCGGACGCGCCGTGTTTGTAGGAGCGTTCGAGGTATTGGAACACGAGCTTGATGGCTTGCAGGGCGAGGCCGTCGGTAAAGTCGTTGGCGAGCACGGAAACGTATGCTTCTACGGCGTGGGTCAGTACGTCCAGACCGGTGTCGGCGGTTACGCCGGCGGGAACGGTCATGGTAAACGCGGGATCGACGATGGCGATGGTCGGGGTCAGCGAGTAGTCGGCGATGGGGTATTTTTTATCGCCGTCGCTGATGACGGTAAACGGCGTAACTTCGGAGCCGGTGCCCGATGTAGTGGGGATGCCGATGAATTTGGCTTTTCGGCCCAATTCGGGGAATCGGAAGGCGCGTTTACGGATGTCCATGAATTTTTGGACGAGGTCTTCAAAGTCGACTTGGGGCTGTTCGTAGAAGAGCCACATGGCTTTTGCTGCGTCCATCGGCGAGCCGCCGCCCAGTGCGATGATGGTGTCGGGCTGGAAGCTGCGCATCAAATCCGTGCCTTTATAGACGGTTTGGACGCTCGGATCGGCCTCGACGTCGGTGAAAAGCTGGATGGTTACTTTGTTTTTGCGTTGGTGGAGCTGGTGGGTCACTTTATCGACGAAGCCCAAATCGACCATCGAACGGTCGGTCACAATCATGACTTTTTCGCAGTCTTTCATGTCTTGGAGGTATTGGATGGAATCGCGCTCGAAATAGATTTTGGCGGGTACTTTGAACCATTGCATGTTGTTTCTCCGACGGCCTACTTTTTTGATGTTTAACAGGTTGACTGCGCTGACGTTGCCGCCGACGGAGTTTTTGCCGTAAGAGCCGCAGCCCAAGGTCAGGGACGGCAGGAAGGCGTTGTAAACGTCGCCGATGCCGCCGAAGGTGGAGGGTGAGTTCCAAATCACGCGCAGGGCTTTGACGCGGGTGCCGAAGGTTTTTGCCAATTCTTGATCAGCGGTATGGATGGCGGCGGAGTGTCCCAAGCCGTCGAAGGCGACCATTTGTTCGGCAAACTGCAAACCTTGTTCGGTGGAATCCGCTTTAAGCATCGCCAGTACGGGCGAGAGTTTCTCGCGGGTCAGCGGCTCGTTGGGGCCGACTTCGCGGCATTCGGCGATGATGATGTTGGTTTTTTCGGGAACTTTAAACCCGGCCTGTTCGGCAATCCATGCCGCCGGTTTGCCCACGACGGCGGAATTGAGTTTCGCGCCGCCGCAGTTGGCGCAGTTTGCCGTAACGCCGAAGATGAAGTCTTCGAGCATGGCTTTTTCTTTTTTGTTGGCGAAGTACACGCCGTAGGATTTGAACTCTTCGACCAGCTCTTTATAAATCTCTTTGTCGGCGATGACGGCTTGTTCGCTGGCGCAAATCATGCCGTTGTCGAACGCTTTGGACATCACGATGTCGTGTGCCGCCTGCTGGATGTTTGCCGTTTTTTCAACATAGGCAGGCACGTTGCCCGCCCCGACGCCGAGCGCGGGTTTGCCGCAGGAATAAGCGGCTTCCACCATCGCATTGCCGCCGGTCGCCAAAATCGTCGCTACGCCCGGATGTTTCATCAGCGCGGAAGTGCCTTCCATAGACGGTTTCTCAATCCACTGGATGCAGTTTTCCGGCGCGCCGGCGGCAATCGCGGCATCGCGCACGATTTGGGCGGCGTGGGCGGAACACTGCTGGGCGGAAGGGTGGAACGAGAAAATAATCGGATTGCGGGTTTTCAGCGCAATCAGAGATTTGAAAATGGTGGTGGAAGTCGGATTGGTGGTCGGCACGATACCGCAGACAACCCCGACCGGATCGGCGATTTCGGTAATGCCGGTTACATCGTCTTCGCTGATGACGCCCACGGTTTTCAAATCGCGCAGGCGGCGCACGACGTTTTCGCAGGCAAACAGGTTTTTGGTCGCCTTATCTTCAAATACACCGCGTCCCGTTTCTTCGACCGCGTGCATGGCGAGTACACCATGTTTGTCCAGCGCGGCAATGGAGGCTTTGGCAACGATATAATCAATCTGCTCCTGATTCAGCTTGCGAAACTCGTCCAACGAGCGCAAACCCTTTTCAACCAAACTGTTGACCTCGGCTACGGCGGGGCTGACGACATTGTCGGCTGATGCGTTCATGGTGTATCTCCTTGATATAAGGTGGCAATAAAGTCGATAAATTTTCACTACGATTACTATAAGTAATTTTGTTACATTTCTCTTTGACTTACATCACAAACCATGCATGCTGTTTTCAGACGACCTCTTTCAGGATTTTCCTGTTTTTAATACATTGAAATAAAATCATTTTAACGAGTTTGATAAAAGGGGCTGCCGAGTCTTCCCCCTTTGCCATATCACTATTGTTTTACCCGCCGCAATTCATATGAAAATGAAATTTTTTGAATTTTGTATCGAAATTACAAATCAACCTTTCAAACAAAATTTGCATATATAGTGGATTAACTTTAAACCAGTACGGCGTTGCCTCGCCTTGTCGTACTATCTGTACTGTCTGCGGCTTCGTCGCCTTGTCCTGATTTAAAGTTAATCCACTATAAAAAGACAAGGTCGTCTGAAAACCAAATTAAAGTTTTCAGACGACCTTGTCGCATATTCACAAAAGATTGTCGGGAAAACGATAGTTTTTTTCCACAATGTCAGCCATCAAAAATATAAAATACAACAATTCTCATTTGTAAAAGACCGGAGAAATTGATGTTCCGTCCCAACTTGACCGCTGCCGCCGTTGTGGCCGCTTTATCTTCCACTGTATTTGCCGCCGAAACGGCCGAGCTGGATACTGTCCATATTCAGGGGCAGCGTTCGTATAACGCGATTGCCACCGAGAAAAACGGCGATTACAGCTCGTTTGCCGCCACCGTCGGCACAAAAATCCCCGCCTCTTTGCGCGAAATTCCGCAATCCGTCAGCATCATCACTAATCAGCAGGTAAAAGACCGCAACGTCGATACCTTTGACCAATTGGCACGCAAAACGCCGGGTCTGCGCGTGTTGAGCAATGACGACGGACGCTCGTCGGTTTATGCGCGCGGTTACGAATACAGCGAATACAACATCGACGGCCTGCCCGCGCAAATGCAGAGTATCAACGGCACGCTGCCCAACCTGTTCGCCTTCGACCGCGTCGAAGTGATGCGCGGCCCGAGCGGCTTGTTCGACAGCAGCGGCGAGATGGGCGGCATTGTGAATTTGGTGCGCAAACGCCCGACCAAAGAGTTTCAAGGTCATGCAGCGGCGGGGTTCGGTACGCACAAACAATATAAAGCCGAAGCCGATGTTTCAGGTCGTCTGAACGCCGACGGCAGCGTGCGCGGCCGTGTGATGGCGCAGACTTCGGGCGCTTCTCCACGTCCGGCGGAGAAAAACAACCACCACGAAACCTTTTACGCGGCGGCGGATTGGGACATCAACCCCGACACGACTTTGGGCGTAGGCTATCTCTACCAACAACGCCACCTCGCGCCGTACAACGGCCTGCCCGTCGGCAGCAGCGGCAATTTGCTGTCCCTACCCAACCACACTTTCGTCGGCGCGGATTGGAACAAATTTAAAATGAACAGCCATGACGTGTTCGCCGATTTGAAACATTATTTTGACGACGGCGGCTACGGCAAAATCGGTATGCGCTATTCCGACCGCGATGCCGACTCCAACTACACCTTCGCCGCCAACAAACTTTCTGCCGACAATAAGGCAAACGTCGTCGGCTTAGGCACGGAAATCAAACAAAAAGCCTTCGCGGTTGACGCAAGTTACAGCCGTCCGTTTGCCTTGGGCAACACCGCAAACGAACTCGTCGTCGGCGCGGACTACAACCGCCTGCGCAGCACCAACGAGCAGGGCCGTGCAGCCGTTGCGCGCAATGTTGCCTTGGGCGATTTCCACTCCGTTCCCTATGTCAACCTGATGCAGAACGCCCGTGCCGGCGCGCGCGGTTACAGCCATACCGTCGCTACCGAAAACCTTGACGAATTCGGCGTTTACGGCAAATCCGTCTTCCATCCGGTCGACAGGCTGTCACTCATCGGCGGCTGGCGTTTGGGACACTACAAAATCGAAGCGGGCGAAGGCGACGAGTTGCACAAAGCCAGCAAAACCAAGTTCACCGGCTACGCAGGCGCAGTTTACGACTTGAACGACAACAACAGCCTCTACGCCAGCTTCTCCCAACTCTACACGCCGCAAACCAAGCTCGGTACCGACGGCAACCTGCTCAAACCGCGCGAAGGCAACCAGTTTGAAGTCGGCTACAAAGGCAGCTACATGGACGACCGCCTCAACACCCGCGTCTCCCTCTACCGCCTGAAAGACAAAAACGCCGCCGCACCGCTAAACCCGAACAATCGCAATACCCGTTACGCCGCATTGGGCAAACGCGTGATGGAAGGCGTTGAGACCGAAATCAGCGGCGCGATTACACCGAAATGGCAAATCCACGCAGGTTACAGCTATCTGCACAGCCAAATCAAAACCGCCGCCGACTCCCGCGACGACGGCATCTTCCTGCTGATGCCCAAACACAGCGCAAACCTGTGGACGACTTATGAAGTTACGCCCAAGCTGACCCTCGGCGGCGGCGTGAACGCGATGAGCAGCATCTCCTCGGCAGCAGGGCTGCGTGCAGGCGGCTACGCCACCTTCGACGCCATGGCGGCATACCGCTTCACGCCCAAACTGAAGCTGCAAATCAACGCCGACAACATCTTCAACCGCCACTACTACGCCCGCGTCGGCAGCGCGAACACCTTCAACATTCCCGGCTCGGAGCGCAGCCTGATGGCAAACCTCCGCTACGACTTCTAAAAACGGGAAAAGCAAAAGGAAAACAAATCACCGCCAAAAACCAGAAGACCAACACATTACGGAAACAGACCGGACAGGCAGGGAACACCACCTGTCCGGTTTTATCATTTATAGTGGATTAACTTTAAACCAGTACGGCGTTGCCTCGCCTTGCCGTACTATCTGTACTGTCTGCGGCTTCGTCGCCTTGTCCTGATTTAAATTTAATCCACTATATGTTCATGTTTGACATAGAGAAACAGCAGATATAGCCCAAAGGTCGTCTGAAACATCCGCCAACCCGATAACACACACAACACACCCCACCAACACAACCGACAACCCCGCCATGACCTCACGCACCGCACACTGGCAAGCCGCCCGCCTGCTGCAAGCCGAAGAAACCCACATCCGCTCCGAGCACACCGGCCGCAGCTACCGCATCCAAACCGCCGCCGTCGGCGACCCGCCCCCGCAAGGCTATCCCGTCCTCCATATCCTCGACGGCGACGCCTTCTTTCCCGCCGCCCTCAGCATGGCGCAATCCCTGCTCATTAACCCCATGACCCGAAGCCGCGCCGCCTGCCTCATCGTCAGCATCGGCTACCCCAACGGCGAAGTCCGCGACCTGACCCAACGCGCCCTCGACTACACCCCGCCCCTGCCCGAAACCGCCACCGAAGCAGACCGCCGCCAATACGGACAAGCCGACCGCTTCGCCGCCTTCCTCGACCACGAACTCGCCCCGACCCTTGCCGCCAAATACCCCGTCAACCCCAAAGAACAAGCCCTGTTCGGACACTCCTTCGGCGCATTGTTCGGACTCTATTCCCTCTTCACCGCCCCCGACCGCTTCAAACACAACCTGCTCGCCTCCCCCTCCGTCTGGTGGCACAACCGCCGCGTCCTCGACTTCCTCCCGTCCGCCCTTCCCGCCGACACCGCCGTCCGCATCAGCGTCGGCGAACACGAAGGCCGCAGCAACCGCCCCGAACAAATCGGCAGGGAAATGGTCGCCCAAGCCAAACTGCTTGCCGGCACCCTCCAACACCTCGGCGCAGACGCACAATTTACCCTCTACCCCAACGCCAACCACGGCAACACCCCCTTCTACGCCCTCCCCGACCACATCGAATACCTCCGCCAAGCGTGGCAGAAGAAATAAACCGGCAGAAACGAAAAGCCGTATTCCAAACAAAGAGGAATACGGCTTGAGTGATGGCGGTTGGGAATTTTCAGACGACCTTGGATTCATTTTTTATGCAATCAACGCAGGTTTTATTCAATTAAATTGGAAATCCAACCCGTAGCGTGGGCTACGCCCACGAAATCTGCCACCTAAATAATCTGAATCAGTTATCTTTGTCCGTGTATTCACCTCATGAGCAAAGCCCACGCTACTTGTTGCCGCAACGGCAACTTATCCCTTCCCCCGCCCGGCGGGGGAAGGTTAGGATGGGGGTGGCCTTTTGGGTTTAGGTTAAATCAAATTCGTACAACCCGTAGGGCCACCCTCTCCCCAGCCCTCTCCCGCCGGACGGGAGAGGGAGCGGGTTACCAGTCGAAACGAGGTCGTCTGAAAACTTTGAGATTTGAGTTTTAGAGAAACTCGTTCACGCTCGTTTTCAGACAACCTCGTTTATTCAATCAATACAGACTTGTGATAACTCAAGTAGCGTGGGCTTTGCCTACGAAATCTATCATCCAATAATCAAAATCAGACAACAGCTGAATGGGTATTCATTTTGGCTTCTATTTCGCAGGCAAAGCCCACGCTACGGGAGACCTTTGCAAAAAAACCCTTCCTGTCATCGGTAATCCGGATTTATTCTGTCTGAATCTTTTTTCTAAAAATCTTAGTGATTAACCATCCCAGTAAAAACCACCAAATTGCATTCAGAAAGATAAATACCCAATTGGCTAACGGGCCATTTACATAATTGGAAACGAATAAGGACAAAATGGAAAAGGGAAAGGCTGAGACGAAGAGAAGAAAACCTCCCCAGCTCCCCTCTGTACTATCACCCAAAATAACCATTGATGCGATTAGATAGATTAATGCGAATAAGATGCCTAATTTATTTTTAAAGAAAGACATATATCATTTCCTCTTGTTTTTTGTAAGTATAAAGCATAAATCAATCAAAACGTTCACCAAATCGGGCGCTGCGTTCCATATGGGCGGACGCTTCCGCGGAATCTCCGGTAAAGGGTTGCAATCGGTTTATGTTCAGGAAAAGCGATATCTGTCCGACGGCAGGCTGCGCATTACCCGCAAACCCCTGATTGACGGCAAATGGAAAACCTCCGGAACCACTAATCGACAAGCTCGGAAGAGACCCAATCCGTAGCGTGGCTTTGCCCGCGAACCTGCTGTCCGACAATCCGAATCGGGCGGTTGTCTTTATCTTGATTTCGTGGCAAAGCCCACGCTACGGGTCGTCTGAAAACCTGTTTTCAATTTTCAGACGACCTTCTTGCAACGTCCACCTTGCCTGTGCTCAAACCGTCCTAACGCTCGATGCCGCCGCACAACCGTTCGACGATTTCCGCCGCGCTGCCGGGGCGGCACAATCCTGCGTTTTGTCCTGCCCAAAATGGGGAAAAGTCGTAGCAGCCTTGTTTTTCGGCGGCGGCTTTCAATGCGCCGGCGGCTGCGCCGGCCAAGGGGAACGGGAGCGCTGCGTCATTCATCGGACCAGCTTCGCGTATGAAACGGTTGTAAAGTCCGCGCGCCGCGCCGCCGCTGAACAAGTTGGTCACCACGGTATCTTCGGGACGGGCGGTTTGGATGGCGGCGCGGTGGGCGGGTTTGGTCAGGGCTTCGTCTGCGAGCAGGAAGGCGGTTCCGACCTGCACTGCGGACGCGCCCAATCCCAACGCGGTGCGGATGGCAGCGGCATCGGAAACGCCGCCTGCGGCTATGACGGGCAGGCGCACGGCCTTGCGGACGGCGGGCAACAGGGCGAACAAGCCGCTTTGGCTGTCGGGGTTTCGGTTTAAAAACCAACCGCGATGACCGCCCGCCTCCCACGCTTGGGCTATCACGACATCCGCGCCGTTTTGCTCCAGCCAAACGGCTTCTTCGACCGTCGTCGCGCTGCTCCACACTTCCGCGCCCGTCGCTTTGACGCGCTGCAAGTATTCGGGCGCGGGTAAGCCGAAGTGGAAGCTGACCACAGGCGGACGGTAACGTTCCACACATGCCAACGCATCGGCATCAAACGGCTGCCGTCCGCCGCCACTGGGAATGTCGTTTTCCGTCAGCCCGTAAGCCTCGAAATACGGACGCAACACGGCAAACCAGGCATCGTATTGCGCGCGTTCGGCAGACGGCGTGCGGTGGGCGAAAAAGTTGAGGTTGTACGGACGGTCGCCGCCTTCCTGCTTCATCCGTGCCAATGCTTTTTCCAAACCTGCGGTGTCATACATCGCCCCCGCCAACGAACCCAAAGCGCCGGTTTTGCCGACAGCCAAAGGCAGCTCTGTGTCATGCGCAAACGCCATCGGTGCTTGAATCAGCGGATAGCGCAGTGAGGATAAAATGCGGCTCATGTCTGTTTCTCCTTGTCATTGGTTTCATCTGTTTCGTCAGCCTCTTTGAATATTTTTAAATATTGAGTGGCAGGCTGACGGTGTGGCACAAACCCGATTTTGCCACAAAAAATAGTCGGATATGCTGCAAGGTCGTCTGAAAACAAACCGCCGCGTTTGGTTTTAATGTTTTGTTTGAATAGTGTGTTTGCGAAACTGAGAATGCTCAGAAAGCAAACCCGTCCCATTCAATCCGATATAGAAAAAGGTCGTCTGAAAACCTTGTTTCGGGTTTTCAGACGACCTTTGCTTTGCCTTCAAACAGGCTTTAGAGCGGGATTACCATTGGTAACCGACACCTGCGGTCGCGCCGTAGTGGCCGCGTGAGTTTCCGGTAGCGGTACCTTTGATGATCCAGTTGCCGCCGTCGGAAATGCTGGAGAAGCCGACTGCGTAACCGCTTTCACCGCGGTATACGCCGCCTGCAACCGCCATCATGCTCTTACCCGGCAGGTAGGCTTGAGGCAGACCAGCCACCGCCATTGCTGCTGCGGTACCAGCTTTAGAGTCGCTTTCAACATTGTCGATACGTTGGTTGATTTGGTCGCCCATGTTCACCACGTAATTGCCGATGTTGGTCACGCTTTGGTTAATCGCCTGATTGGTGTAATACAACTGGCTGCCGTTGATCGCATCAGTCGAATCCGCCGATACCACACCTGCCGCCACGCCTTGTACCTGACGGGTCTCGTCCGTACCGTTGCCGACGGTCACGACGCCGGCGACTTTGTTCGCAGCGGCAGTCGAACCTGCTTTGCCTGCCACGG
>CAUSOO010000042.1:0-20088 GCA_963533245.1 uncultured Neisseria sp. | reverse complement strand
ACTTTGGACAAGGCAGCCAAAGCCATCGGCGTGTCTTTTATCGGCGGCTTTTCCGCGCTGGTGCAAAAAGGCATGTCGCCTTCAGACGAGGTGTTAATCCGCTCCATTCCCGAAGCGATGAAGACCACTGACATTGTGTGCAGCTCCATCAATATCGGCAGCACGCGCGCGGGCATCAATATGGATGCGGTCAGACTGGCGGGCGAAACCATCAAACGCACGGCTGAAATCACGCCCGAAGGTTTCGGCTGCGCCAAAATCGTCGTGTTCTGCAACGCAGTGGAAGACAACCCGTTTATGGCGGGCGCGTTTCACGGTGCGGGCGAAGCGGACGCCGTCATCAACGTCGGCGTATCGGGACCGGGCGTGGTCAAAGCCGCGCTGGAAAATTCGGATGCGGTCAGCCTGACCGAAGTCGCCGAAGTCGTGAAGAAAACCGCCTTCAAAATCACCCGCGTGGGCGAACTCATCGGCCGCGAAGCCTCGAAAATACTGGGCATCCCGTTCGGTATTCTTGATTTGTCGCTGGCACCGACCCCCGCTGTCGGCGACTCGGTGGCGCGCATCCTTGAAGAAATGGGCTTGAGCGTCTGCGGTACGCACGGCACGACGGCTGCTTTGGCATTGCTGAACGATGCCGTGAAAAAAGGCGGCATGATGGCTTCCAGCGCGGTCGGCGGCCTGAGCGGCGCGTTTATCCCCGTTTCCGAAGACGAAGGCATGATTGCCGCCGCCGAAGCAGGCGTGTTGACGCTGGACAAACTCGAAGCGATGACCGCCGTCTGCTCGGTCGGTCTGGACATGATTGCCGTTCCCGGCGACACGCCCGCGCACACGATTTCCGGCATCATCGCCGACGAAGCCGCCATCGGCATGATCAACAGCAAAACCACCGCCGTGCGCATCATTCCGGTAACGGGTAAAACCGTCGGCGACAGCGTCGAGTTCGGCGGCCTGCTGGGTTACGCGCCCGTGATGCCGGTTAAAGAAGGTTCGTGCGAAGTGTTCGTCAACCGCGGCGGCAGGATTCCCGCACCGGTGCAGTCGATGAAGAACTGATTGTTTGACCATGAAAAAGGTCGTCTGAAAACTTGCAATGCTTGTTTTCAGACGACCTTTGTTTATTTGAGACTGTATTTTCAGACGACCTATAAACCCAATTCCCTGAGGAAGCGCACGTCGTCCGCCCAGCCTGATTTGACCTTGACCCAAACCTTTAAAAACACTTTGGTATCAAACAGTTTTTCCATATCGAGACGGGCTTCGGTGGAGATTTTTTTCAGTTTTTCCCCACCTTTGCCGATTAAGATGGCTTTTTGGCTGTCTTTATCGACCAATACGGCGATGTAAATTCGGTAGAGGCCGTTTTCCTCTTCTTCGAATTGTTCGATTTCCACATTCATGGCGTAGGGCAGCTCTTCACCGAGGTAGCGGAACAGTTTTTCGCGCACGATTTCGGTGGCGAGGAAACGGCTGGAACGGTCGGTCACCATTTCTTCCGGATACATCGGCACGCTTTGGGGCAGGTAAGGTCTGAGGCGCGCGAGCAGGTTGGCGATGCCCAATCCGTGTTTGGCGCTGACGGTTTCATGTCCTGCGAATTTGAATTCTGCACTGATTTGGTCGATAAATTCCTGCAAACCGCTGCTGCCCGCTTTGTTTTTGTCGATTTTGTTGATAACGAGGATGACGGGCGTGTTTGTCGGCAGTTGTTTCATCACGATGCGGTCGGCATCGGTAAAGCGCATGGCTTCGACAACGAAAACGACGGCATCGACGCCGCTCAACGCTTCGGTGACGTTTTGATTGAGGCGGTCGTTCAGGGCGTTGCGGTGTTTGGTTTGGAAGCCGGGGGTATCGACGAAAACGAATTGGGCGGTGTCGTCGGTGTAAATGCCGGTAACGCGGTTGCGCGTGGTTTGGGCTTTTTTGCTGGTGATGCTGATTTTTTGCCCGATGAGGTGGTTCATCAGCGTGGATTTGCCGACGTTGGGGCGGCCGACAATGGCGACGAAGCCGCAGCGGTAGTCGGCGGGGTGGTTGGATTCGTTTTGCAGGAAGGTTTCGATGTCCATGATGGCTTTCTGTTTGACGTTTCAGACGACCTTTAATTTTCCAAGTGGATTTTTGTTTACAAAGTGGGACATTCAACGCGGAAGATGCCGCTTTGGCGATAAAAAAACATGGAAACTATTGAATGTCGTCAGACCCTAGGTCGTCTGAAAAATAAATCGGCTATTTTTTTGCTTTTTTCAAAGGATGGTGTTGCTCAAGCCATTGCAGCGCTTCTTTGGCGGCTTGCTGCTCGGCAACTTTGCGGCTGCTGCCTTGTGCTTTGCAGATAAAGCCCAGTTCGCCTAAATCGCATGAAATCAGGAACATACTATCATTGGCATGTCCGATTTGTTCTTCAATGCGGTATTTAGGCAGGGCAAGGCGGCGGGCTTGGAGGGCTTCTTGCAGGGCGGTTTTGTTGTCTTTGCCCTGCGTTTTGAAATCGGCGCGTTTGACGCGTTCGGCGAACAAGTGCCGCACCACTTTCTCCGCCTCGGCAAAATCCGCATCAAAGCTGACGGCGGCAAACATTGCTTCCATAGCATCGGCAAGGATGGAGGGTCGTCTGAATCCGCCGCTTTTCAACTCGCCCGCGCCCAAATAAAGCCCGTCGCCGACATTCATTTCCAAAGCGATTTCCGCCAACACGCCTTCATTGACCAAGCTTGCGCGCAAACGCGACAACTCGCCTTCGGTCAGCTTGGGGAACGCATCAAACAACATTTTGGCGACGGTGTAGTTCAAAATCGAATCGCCGACGAACTCGAAACGCTCGTTGTTTTTCGCATGGTAGCTGCGGTGGGTCAGCGCCTGCTGCAAAAGCGCGGTATCTTTGAAATGGTAACCCAGTTTATTCTGAATGGCGGTATGCGCCTGCTGTTTTAACACATCTGTTTTCATGAGGACGTTTGTCTTTCTTCTTGCTTCGGCGTATCGGGCGGGAGGCGGCAAAAATCCAGCCTCCCAAACCAACCCGAATGCGTTTCGGCACTTCATGCAAATACGGAAACACTTTAAGGCTGCAATAGTCGTCTGAAACACAGTTCAGCGCGTTTCAGACGACCAGCATTGTACCATCAAACCATAAGCGGCAAATATAAAGATACACGGTGCAGAGGCTGCCCTAATCATGATAAAATCCGCACAATTTTTACGGCATGCACACACCGCAATGAATAAATTTGCCCAAGCCCTCTCAGCCGCACTCGACCGCTGCATCGTGACCAATACGGTAGCCAAACAAGGCGAACCCGTCGGCTTCCTCTACCGCGAAGCCCCCGTTTTCGAAAACGACAGCGGCTGGCGCTTCTTCAGCGGCGACGAAACCGACGAATACACCGACGATCCCGACAATTTCAGCGTCGTCAGCCTTTCCGAAATCACCCAGTCCAATCCCGCCATCGCCGCGCTGATAACCCAACCCGAAGGCAGCGCATGGGAAATCGGCGAAGACGGCGAGTTTCAAGCCGTTGCCGACTGGCAGCCGCAGGAATAAATCCCCAATATCGTTTTCAGAAAAGCCTCACGTCGTCTGAAAACCCGTTTACCGCTCAAAATACAAGGAAACACCATGAACATCATCGCCCCGAACCTCGACGGCGCACACCTGCGCATCGGCATCGTACAAGCCCGCTTTACCAACGAAATCGGCAGCGAAATGCTCAAAGTCTGCTGCCGCACCCTGCAAGAATTGGGCGTAGCCGACAACAACATCACCATCGCCACCGTACCCGGCGCGCTCGAAGTACCGCTCGTCCTGCAAAACATGGCGGCTTCCGAGCAATACGACGCGCTGATCGCCATCGGCGTCGTCATCCGCGGCGAAACCTACCACTTCGAACTCGTTTCCAACGAATCCGGTTCAGGCGTAACCCGTGTCGGACTCGACTACAACATCCCCATCGCCAACGCCATCCTGACCACCGAAAACGACGAGCAAGCCGTCGCACGCATTGAAGAAAAAGCCGCCGACGCCGCCAAAGTCGCCGTCGAGTGCGCCAACCTCGTCAACCGCCTGCTTGAAGAGCAGTTTGACGACGAAGAAGAATAAGCCCGAACGCGAAACCCATAGCTTTGCCGCATTCCGGTTTCGCCCCGTCTGTCGGACAAACCGTTTTCAGACGACCCGTCATCCGACAGAGGTCGTCTGAAACATTCATTACCGCACCTACCGTGCCGCCAACGAAGGAATCCCCATGAAAACCCCACGCCGCCGCGCCCGCGAGTTAGCCGTACAAGCCCTCTACCAAGCCGGCATCAACAACACCGCCGCCCCCGAAATCGCTAAAAACATCCAAGACCAGCCCGACTTCACCAAAGCGGACGAAGAGCTGTTCAACAAACTTTTCTTCGGCACGCACACCCACGCCGCCGAGTACATCCAACAAATCCGCCCCCTGCTCGACCGCGACGAAAAAGACCTCAGCCCCATCGAACGCGCCGTCCTGCTGATGGCATGCCACGAATTGAGCGCGATGCCCGAAACCCCCTACCCCGTCATCATCAACGAAGCCATCGAAGTGACCAAAACCTTCGGCGGCACCGACGGACACAAATTCGTCAACGGCATCCTCGACAAACTCGCCGCCCAACTGCGCCCGAACGATCCGAAACGCGGCAACGCGTAATTTATTATGAAAAACACCCTCCAACTTCTAACCGCCGCCGCTCTGATGCTGTCAACACAGGCATTTGCCAAAACCCCGCCTCCCGGCGTTTACATGACCATGGATTCGCAGCTTGTCGGTATCCTGGCAAATGGCAGCTATTGCATGGCTGTGCAAAACGAGGTCAAAAACGGCCGCTGGCAAAAAACGCCAAACAGCCTAAAGCTGGACGACAGCAAAACGGTCATCTCCGATGACGGCAGCGGCGGCTACGCCCTCAACGGCGAACCGGTCATGCTCATGAACGGCGGCAACACTGCCGGCATGTGTGCCACCCTCAAGGAACACGCCGACAGAAAGCGGCGTGCCCAACCGTAAACAGGAAGGAACCCATTTACCACTTTCACTCTTCCATGCAAAAGGTCGTCTGAAAACCCAAAAATCGGTTTTCAGACGACCTTTCTCTTTGTCAGGATATTGTGTAAAGAATTTGTCAAAAAATAAGCGGTAATATCGTAATGAATGACGATTGCTTGAGTTAAATCTAGCCCGCACGTTATCGGATTGTGTTAACCTTACGCTAGGCTTGATGATAGTTAACATTCTAGGGTTTTGCTTCCCTTGTTTATTAATTATCTCAAGCCAGGGTTCCCGCACCATCATCGCTTCATTTTTTTCTTCCATAAATGCTTCGGGATGCAGTTTGTCCCCCCGCAACAATAAGAACCCGAATATTCTCACTCTTGTATTTTAAGGATTAAACAATGAAATCGCTCAAAACGTTCCTTATTTGGGGCATTGTGGTTTTGGTCGGCGTAGCGTCCTTTACCACTTTGGCCATCAGTCGGGGCGAGCAGGTCAGCGCGGTATGGATGGTCACCGCCGCCGTATCGGTGTACTGCATCGCTTACCGTTTTTACAGTCTCTACATCGCCAAATATGTGATGCAGCTTGATCCGAACCGCCTCACTCCCGCCGAGCGGCACAATGACGGTTTGGACTATGTGCCGACACACAAAGGCGTATTGTTCGGACACCACTTTGCCGCGATTGCGGGTGCTGGCCCCTTGGTCGGTCCCGTACTGGCTGCGCAAATGGGTTATCTGCCGGGCACGCTGTGGATTATCTTCGGCGTAGTGTTTGCCGGCGCGGTACAAGACATGATGGTCTTGTTCGTTTCCATGCGCCGCGACGGTAAGTCTTTGGGCGATATCGTAAAACAAGAACTCGGCACCGTCCCCGGCGTGATCGCGTCCATCGGTATTTTGATGATTATGGTCATCATTATGGCAGTGTTGGCGCTGATTGTGGTGAAAGCACTGGTTCACAGCCCTTGGGGTACGTTCACGATTGCCGCCACCATGCCGATTGCGCTGTTTATGGGCATTTACACCCGCTATATCCGTCCGGGCAAAATCGGCGAGATTTCCATCGTCGGCTTTATCCTGCTGATGCTGGCGGTCATTTACGGCGACAATGTGGCGCACAGCTCCATCGGTCCTTGGTTTGACCTTGACGGCATCCAGCTCACTTGGGCGATTATGATTTACGGTTTCGTGGCTTCGGTATTGCCGGTATGGCTGCTGCTGACTCCGCGCGACTATCTCTCTACCTTCCTGAAAATCGGTACGATTGTCGCCCTCGCCATCGGCATCCTCATCGTCAGCCCTGCGCTGCAAATGCCTGCCGTGACCCACTTTATCGACGGCTCCGGTCCGGTATTCTCAGGCGCATTGTTCCCGTTCCTCTTCATTACCATCGCCTGTGGTGCGGTTTCGGGCTTCCATGCGCTGATTTCTTCCGGTACCACGCCGAAAATGCTGGAAAACGAAACCCACGTCCGCATGATCGGTTACGGCGGTATGATTATGGAAAGCTTCGTGGCGATTATGGCCTTGGCTGCCGCGTCATCGCTTGATCCCGGCGTGTATTTCGCCATGAACAGTCCTGCCGCCCTAATCGGTACAGATGCCAATACCGCCGCCGAAGTGATTACAACCAAGCTGCAATTCCCTGTCGATGCCGCAACCCTGTTGCACACCGCTAAGGAAGTGGGCGAAAACACCATTCTGTCCCGTGCGGGCGGTGCGCCAACCCTCGCAGTCGGTATGGCACACATCATGAGCCGCCTGATTCCGGGCGAAGCCATGATGGCATTCTGGTATCACTTTGCCCTGTTGTTTGAAGCCTTGTTCATCCTGACCGCCGTCGATGCCGGTACGCGCGTCGCACGTTTCATGATTCAAGACTTGGGCAGTATCTTCTACAAACCTTTCGGCAACACTGACTCCATCCCTGCCAACCTGATTGCGACCTTCTTCGCCGTGGCATTGTGGGGCTACTTCCTCTACACCGGCGTGACCGACCCGCTGGGCGGCATCAACTCGCTCTGGCCTTTGTTCGGCATCGCCAACCAAATGCTGGCAGGCGTAGCCTTGATTATGTGTGCCGTTGTGTTGATTAAGATGAAACGCGACCGTTATGTCTGGGTGGCACTCGTTCCTGCCGTCGGCGTACTGTTTGTAACCTGCTACGCCGGTCTGCAAAAACTGTTCCACAGCGATCCGCGCGTCAGCTTCCTCGCCCATGCCGGCAAATACAGCGACACATTGGCTAAAAACGAAGTCCTCGCACCCGCTAAAGACATCGGCGAAATGTCGCAGATTATCTTCAACGACAAAATCAATGCCGGCTTGACCGCATTGTTCCTCTCCGTTGTCGTCATCGTTGCCATCTACGGCGTACGTACCGCCATGAAAGCACGCAAAGTCGGCTGGCCGACCGCCAAAGAAATCCCAGCGGTGTACCGCGACGGCAAACAACCGGAGGCACAAAGTGAAGCGTAAACTCGCCGCTTGGTGGAAAACCGCCAAACTTACCGCCAACCTCATGGCAGGCGTGCCCGATTATGAAAACTACGTTGCCCAACAGCGCAAACATAATCCCAACGCCCCCGTCATGACCGAGCTGCAATTTCAAGACTACTGCCGCAAACGCCGCTGCGGTGCAAACGGCGGAAGATGTTGTTAATTGCTTAAAAGGTTGAAAAAAGGTCGTCTGAAAGTTTTCAGACGACCTTTTTATATTACAATATTGGCATTTTTAAAATCGGCATAGGCAAATACCGTCAGTTGATCCAATTTCCGCCAAAGCGCAACCCGGCAGTGTCGCAGTTTGAGTTCAAAAGGAAAACGGCCCTATCTGCCGCCAGCCGATTTGAATCGACCCCATCCCAATCCATCCATTACATTTTTACCACCTACTTAAGGACAAAACATGAAGAAAAGCATCATTGCGACATTAGTCGGCATCGCCGCATTGGGAGGAGCAACCGTTGGCGGCGGCATTTATGCCGACAACAAATTGAAACAGGAATACTATTTCCAAAACAATCCCGATGCCGACAAACGCCTGAAAATCACTCTGGATAAATTCGACATGGGCCTCACTTCGGGTAAAGCTTCATGGAGGGGCGACATCACGCCCGACTTGTGCCATCAGGACACAAAATTCTCAATACGCGGCGAGGACATCATTACCCGCGGTCTGAACGGCTACACCATCCAAACCAAACTCTATCTGATTGGAGATGACAATAAAGAAATATTCCGGTTGGACGGCAATACCGTGCTTTCTTGGGGTGGCGAATTAGAGGGCAAACTGACCGCGCCGGCAGGCTCATTAAACATCGATTCCGACGAAGTCAAATGGGAAACGGCGACTTTGGCTGTCAAAGGCCACAAATCCGACCATCAGTACCATCTCGATAATTTCAATTTCGAATGGCCCGGCATGACTGCCTCACACCCTGACAAACCTGAAAGCCCGGGATACCAATTTAGCTTGAAAAACGTTAAATATCAAGCTGATATGGAAAAAGGTGACACCACTGCATGGCGCAACGGCACATCCCTCTTCACCCTAGACTCTGCCGCATTCAAAATGGGCAACCAAACCTTTGATTTCGCTGTCGACAAAATCAAAGCAGAAAGCAAACAGTCTGCAAAAGACAACAAATACGCTATGGAAGGACAAAGTGAAGTCGAAAACTTCCGCATCAACAACATCAAATTCGACCGCATCCATTACAACTTGAACCTCCGCGATATCAATGGCGAAGGTATCGACCGCATCAATAAATTCTTCGACCGTCAAGGTAAAGAGTGCGTCGATATGAACAGTCCCGACACACAAAAAGAACTGATGGAAGCCGTAAAAACCTTTTTAAAAACCGGCATCAAATTCGACTCAAAAGGCAATCAAATCTACTTGAACAACAGCGCAGTCAAAGCCGACGCAGACGCCTCCATTCCGCCTATCGAATATAAAAACGACGAGCAGCTTCAACAAGACCTCCTCAGTAAGCTGAAATACAACGTCAACGCGGAGGTCGATAAAAACTTCATCAGAGAAGTGCTCAAACTGGCTTCTCAATACGACCCCAATATCAAAGAAAGCGATTTGGACAACGTCGTCAAAGAAATGGCAACCGCACTCAATGCCGAAGTCACCGAAGACAAGCTGATTATCAAACGCAGCCAATAATCCGCCGGCAAACCTGTTGGAAAATATAGTGGATTAACTTTAAACCAGTACGGCGTTGCCTCGCCTTAGCTCAAAGAGAACGATTCTCTAAGGTGCTGAAGCACCAAGTGAATCGGTTCCGTACTATCTGTACTGTCTGCGGCTTCGTCGCCTTGTCCTGATTTAAAGTTAATCCACTATACCGACAGGTTTCGCATTTACCCATAGCAAAAGGTCGTCTGAAATTTTCAGACGACCTTTTTGGTTTCGCGGAGATAGGCATCGCAAACCCGCCATCCCCTAACAATTCACGCAGTCATTAACGCTGATTGCAAGAAGTGTCTACTTTGTTGCCATAAGGATCAACGAAGCTGAAGAAGGCTTGGCTGCCTTTTTGATGCCATTCCGCACCTTTACCGAACAAGCCGCGGTTGGAAACATAACGCTCGCCGGAACCGGAAACCGCAGAAGACAAGACAGCACGTTTGTCATCCAGGCTCAACTCGACGCGGTTGGTGTCCAGATTGCGTACAGTCACAGACAAACCGTTTTCACACTCAAAAGATTGGGGCGAACGGCGGTCGCTAGACTGACCACGATCATCATAGTTGCGATCTCCATGGTCATGACGGTGCTCGTGGCGAGGAGCATCATTATCATCATAATCAGGGGCAGCACAAGCGCCCAAGGACAAAACAGCCGCTACGGCCAATACAGCTTTAAGTTTCATATTAATACTCCTGAAAAATGTGGAACTGCATAACAGTCGTTCCATGTTATAAACATCTTTATAGTCTAGCAAGGGAGCTTACCCTAATTTACCTGCACGCCCCGAATGTAGCTTTTTCCAAAGCTCCGTAGTTTTTTCGCAAACATTAAAACTTCCCTCAACCATTGCTTCACACTTACCCGCCCGTCCGAGGTCGTCTGAAAATTAAAAAACCGCCCACGAAAATCATCGCAAGCGGCAATCCATTGAGAGCATTACAAAATATGAAAACATTACCGCTGACGGGCTTTGAAGCGGGGATTGCTTTTACAGATGACGTAAACTTTACCTTTGCGTCGAACGATTTGACAATCGCGATGGCGCTTTTTCGCCGTTTTCAATGAAGACAAAACCTGCATTATTTATCCTTTCTAAAAGACGAAATCATAGATTGGAACCTTTGGTTGAACTTGCTGGCGCGGCCTTCGGTATTCACATTGCGCTGTTTGCCCGTATAGACGGGATGCGAGGCAGAAGACGTATCCAAAGAAAATAAAGGATATTCTTTACCATCGTTCCAAACCATCGTTTTGCCGTGCGTATCCGCACAAGAACGGATCAGCCAGCCTTCATTGGCGCCGCTGTCGTAAAAAAGCACAGTACGGTAATTTTCAGGGTGGATATTCGCTTTCATCATTCCTCCGATAAATGTTATGGTATAACATTATACATCATAAACTTTAAAACACAACCCCGAAAAAAGGTCGTCTGAAAACGCAGACCATATTCAGACGACCTTCACATTGCTACAATACGGGCTTCAACTCCAATCCAAAGGCACATCATGCCGCTTTTCCACGTCGAACCCTCCCTGTCTTACACTCAGCAAAACCGTGTAGGCGTCCTCCTCCTCAATCTCGGCACGCCCGATGCCCCGACCGCCGCCGCCGTCAAACCATATCTTCGAGAATTTCTATCGGACCAACGCGTCGTCGAACTGCCCAAACTACTTTGGCAGCCGATTTTGCATGGCTTGGTGCTGACACTGCGTCCCAAGAAAAGCGCACATGCTTACGCCAAAATCTGGTTTGAACAAGGCTCTCCGCTTGCCGTCTATACCCAACGCCAAGCAGACGCCCTCGCCAAAGCCATGCCCGACACCATCGTCCGCCATGCCATGACCTATGGCAACCCGGGCATCGAAACCGTCCTTGCCGAAATGAAAGCCCAAGGCGTAGGCAAATTGCTGATTGTCCCTTTATATCCGCAATACGCCGCCTCCAGCACCGGCGCGGCATTAGACAAAGTGTTCCAACAACTGCTGAAGCAGCGCAACCAAATGAGCCTGCGTACCGTTTCGCGTTTTTACGACGACGCAGCCTATATTGATGCCATGAAACAACACATTGAAGCATATTGGAAAGAACACGGACGCGGCGAGAAACTCATGCTCAGCTTTCACGGCATTCCGCAAAAAAATTACGACGACGGCGACCCTTATCCCGACGAATGCCGCCATACCGCGAAACTTCTTGCCCAAGCACTCAACCTAAACGAGCAAGAATACATCGTTTCCTTCCAAAGCCAATTTGGCAAAGCAAAATGGGTAACGCCCAGCACACAAGCCCTGTTTGACCAACTGCCCAAACAAGGCGTCAGCAAATTAGATGTATTCTGTCCGGGCTTTATGGCAGATTGTCTGGAAACCATGGAAGAGATTGCCATCATGGGGCGCGAACAATTTCACGCAGCCGGAGGCAAAGAATACCGCTATATCCCCTGCTTGGACGACCACCCCGCATGGATTCTCGCCCTGACCGAACTGGTCAAAAACAACCTGCAAGGCTGGCAATAACCGGATACATCATTCGACAAGGGATATTGGTTATCACTGATGGACTTTAAACCCAAACCAAGCTGCGACAGCATCATCATTTAAAACCTATCCGCGGGTTTCCACTGAAAGCGTTACATTTGATTTAAGTCTAAGGTCGTCTGAAAAATCTGTTTTCAGACGACCTTTATTGTATTATCGATAAACAGACTACACCGATAAAAAGGACACATCATGACCACAACAAAAAAAATATTGGCGGCTGCAATTTTTACCCTGTCCGTCCACAGCTCCTTTGCCGCCGATGTTGCCCAAATGACGCAAGGCCAAAAGATTTATGAAAGCAACTGCGCCGCCTGCCACGGTAAAAAAGGGGAAGGCAGGGGAACCATGTTTCCCCCTCTTTACCAATCGGACTATATTATGAAAAAACCGCAGGTATTGCTGCAAAGCATGACCAAAGGCATCAACGGCCCCATCAAAGTCAACAGTAAACCTTACAACGGCTTTATGCCCGCGACCGCCATCAACGACGCCGATCTCGCTGCCGTTGCCACCTATATCATGAATGCGTTTAACAACGGCGGCGGTACCATTACCGAAAAAGACGCCAAACAGGCCAAAGCGAAAAAATAAGGCATCCATACACAAAAAAGGTCGTCTGAAACCGAGATTTCGGGTTTCAGACGACCTTTTTCCTTCTACTGAACTGTTTTGTTTTTAAACCGCTTCCGCTTCTTCATCGAGGAAACCGCGCAGTTTTTGCATGGCTTTGGCTTCGATTTGACGAATGCGCTCGGCAGACACGCCGTATTCGGCTGCCAGCTCGTGCAGAGTCAATCCGCCATCGTCTTGCAGCCAGCGGCTTTCTACGATGCGGCGGCTGCGGTCGTCCAGTTGCGCCAACGCGTTTTGCAGACCTTCGGTTTGCAAGGCGTAGTGGGCTTGTTTGGACAGTTGGCGACTGGGTTCGGCATCATGGTCGGCAAGCCAGTCGATGGGGGCGAAGCTGTCTTCGTCATCGTTGTTGTCCGCCATGATAGCGATGTCGTGTCCGGTCATGCGTTGTTCCATTTCCATGACTTCGGACAATTTGACGCCCAAATCGTCGGCGATGTCTTGCGCTTCTTTCGGAGACAAGGCATTCAGGTTTTTACGCATGCTGCGCAGATTGAAGAACAGTTTGCGTTGCGGTTTGGTGGTCGCTACGCGTACCAGTCGCCAGTTGCGCAGGATAAATTCGTGGATTTCTGCCTTAATCCAGTGTACGGCGAATGAAAACAGGCGCGCGCCACGGCTGGGCTCGTAGCGTTTGACCGCTTTCATCAGTCCGATGTTGCCTTCTTGGATAAGGTCGGCTTGGTTCAGGCCATAGCCGTCGTAGCCTCGTGCTATGGATACGACGACGCGCAAATGGGAAAGGATGAGTTGTTTGGCGGCGTTAAGGTCGCCTTTTTGCTGACGCTCCGCGAGTTGGCTTTCTTCTTCGGGCGTCAACATGGGAATGCTATTGACGGTATGAATGTATTGCTCAAGGCTGCCGTTGCCGCTATGGATAACGGGTAATGCAAAGGCGTTATTCATGAGAGTTGCTTTCCTTTATATGATGTAGAGACTATTGTTTACTTGTTGTTTGCCGTGCAGTATATCACTGCCTGTTGCCCTATCGTATGCTGTCAAATGCCTTTTTCTGTAAAAGACTGTTTGATAGGTGGATTTTTTTGCTTTTTGAAATTCGATTGATTTTGAAAATTTGACTGTTTTACTGGGAATAAGTTCAGTATATTACAAACATTCTTGTATGTAAATATTAAAGTTCAAGAAAAACGGCCTTATAAAAAGACCGCTTTTTCAAACTTAATCTGCTTTTTTCCTGATTAAAAACAGTGTGATGGCAATGATTGACAATACTCCGATCAACCACAGCGAACCGCCTGCCTTCATATAAGGGGTTTCGCCGATATAGCCTTTGATATGCCCTTCCAAGACGGCATCGGTATTGGGTTCACTCTCGGCGATGATGCTGCCTTTGGGAGAAATAATGGCGGTTGCGCCGGTATTGGTGGCACGGACCATATAGCGTCCAAGCTCCATCGCGCGGGCTTGGGATTGCTGGAGCTGTTGATACATCGCGTTGGAGTCGCCGTACCACGCCATATTGCTGACGTTGGCAAGCAGCGTAGCGTTTTTGGCGGTAGCAATGAGTTCGTCGCCAAAGCCGTCTTCATAGCAGATATTGAAGGCGACTTTTTGACCTTTCATGGTTAAGGGAGCCTGCCCCGCTCCGCCGCGACGGAAGTCGGCAAGCGGCATATTCATCAGCTTATACAGCGGTTCGGTCAAAAAAGGCAGCGGTTTGTATTCACCAAAGGGAACCAAATGATTCTTGGCGTAATACGGGAGATCGTCTGAAACATCATCGTAGTCGCTCAAATTGATTACGGCATTTTCATAGCCGCTGCCGTCGGCAGTGTATTGACCGATACCGACGGCCAACGCGCTGCCGTTCGTGCGCGCCTGCTCGGCAAACTGGGTCAGGATGTTTTCCGGCAAATCCTGACGCATCACGGGCAATGCGGTTTCCGGCAGGATAACGATGTCGGCGGATGTTTTGCTGATTTGACCGTAGTATTTCTGAATGGTGGGGACGACTTGTTCTTCATTCCATTTCAGACTCTGCTCGATATTGCCCTGCACGAGCGCGACGGTACTGGTGCTGCCGTCGGGTTTGGTAAAGTCGGTTTGCTGGGCGATATAGCCGACGGTACACAGCATGACAATCATGCACATCGGCAGCAGGCGTTGTTTCAGACGACCTGTATTGTCAATCAGCAACACCAGCCATGCGCTGACAAATGCCGTCGCCAGCGTCACCAGATGAATACCGCCCAAAGGCGCAAAGCCGGCAAGCGGGCTTTCTTTGACGATTTGGGAATAGCCGATTGCCCCCCAGCCGAAGCCGGTCAACAGGCGTTCGCGGGCAAATTCCGCCAGCGTCCACAAAATCGGCAAAACGATGCCGACCTTAACCCAACGCGGCAGATGAAACTTCTTCCACAACCAAAAACAGGCGGCAGGATACAGCGCGAGAAACGCCGGCAGCAGGAAAGTCAGCGGAATCGCGTATAAATTAGGCAAGCCGGAAACATCGTGCAGCGCGGTATGTATCCAATAAAACTGCGCCGTATAAGCAATCAGCCCAAACAGATAGGCGGTGGAAACAGCGAAGCGCGGACGCAGTTCAATCAGTCGGATCAATGCGCCAAACAGCAAAGGCATCAACCAAAAATGGTAATAAGGTGCGAAAGTTAAGGGTGTGGCGGCGGCAATCAGGATCACCAGCGGCCAGTACAGCACAGGATGCTGCCAATATTGTTCGAGTTTGCGGAAAATGTTCATTGCAGAGAAAAGAAAATAAGAGGTCGTCTGAAAATACAGATTCAACAAAGTTGAACCATTTTCAGACGACGTATCGATTGTTTAGTGTTTTTGAAACAGCTTCATCAATGGCAGCGCAACGGCGCAGGCGACGGCACCGGCAATCAGCCCGACGGCAAGGTTGGCGACATGCTCCATCAAGCCGCTGTCCCAATGTTGCGCGTGTAAGAAATCATGCAAAAAGCCCAAGTTGTGGGTAATCAAACCGCCGCCGACGAGGAACATGGCAAGCGTACCCACCACGCTCAAACCGCGCATGAACCAAGGCATAAAGGCAATCAAGCCCCGTCCGACCGTTTGGATACCCGTGCTTTTTTGACGCATCAGCAGCATACCGAAGTCGTCGAGTTTGACGATAACGCCGACCAAACCGTACACAAAAGCGGTCATACCGATGCCGATTGCCGTCATCACCAGCGAACGGGTCATCAGATCGTATTTTTCAACCACGCCCAAAGCAATAATAATGATTTCGGCAGACAGGATGAAATCCGTACGAATCGCGCCTTTAATCTTGGTTTTTTCGTCCAGCGTTTCGGCGGCAGCCTCCTCGTCTTCATGCGCTTCGTGACGGTGTAGAAACTTATGCAGCAGCTTTTCCACGCCCTCGAAACACAAATAAATCCCGCCTATCATCAATAAAGGCGTAATCAGCTTCGGCAAAAAGGCAGACAGCAGCAAAGCCAGTGGCACCAAAATCAGCTTGTTCACCAAAGAACCTTTCGCCACCGCCCAAATAATCGGCAGCTCGCGTTCCGCCGACACGCCCGTAACCTGATTTGCATTGAGCGCCAAATCATCGCCGACCACGCCCGCCGTTTTCTTGGCGGCCATTTTGGTCATCAGGGCAACGTCGTCCAAGACAGCGGTAATATCGTCCAAAAGGGTGAAAAGCGAGGCAAAGGCCATGATATATTTCCGAAAAAGGGTCAAATTGAAGAAGCCGGCTATTATAACCGAGAAAGTATGACACCGAAGGCTTTCAGACGACCTTTAATGGAAATTAACGGGATTTGGCGCGGCTTAATTGAAAACCTGCCGCCTCAGCATCAGATATCGCTTGAGAAAGATTTGAATCGGATGGCAAGACAGCACTTCGCCAACTCAAAAAGGTCGTCTGAAAACCGCCCTCCTCTTTTGAACTGCACCCCAAAAGTTGGACACATCCCCTCCAACTCACAAGGTGCAGTTTTTTTATGAGCAGAGACCTTTGCAAAAAAGCCCTTCCCTCGACAGCAGGAACCCAAACACAGGTTTTCGGCTGTTTTCTCCCCAAATCACTCCTAATTTTACCCAAATACCCCCTTAATCCTCCCCGGATACCTGATAATCAGGCATCCGGGCCGCCTTTTAGGCGGCAACAGACACACTTAGCCTGTTAGCCGCTTTCAACAGGTTCAAACACATCGCATTCAGATGGCTTTGCGCACTCACTTTGAGCAAACCAAAATAGGCTGCCCGGGCATAGCGGAATTTACGGTGCAGCGTACCGAAGCTTTGTTCGACCACATAACGGGTCTTCGACAAATATCGGTTACGTTTGGTTTGCGCTTCCGTCAGCGGACGGTTGCGGTGGGCTTTGCGCATAATGCCGTCTAACAACCGATGCTCTTTCAGATGTTGCCGGTTTTCCTTACTGTCATAGCCTTTATCGGCATAGACGGTCGTACCTTCGGCAATGCCTTCCAACAAAGGCAACAGGTGGTTGCACTCATGTGTATTGGCCCCAAGCCGCCTAATTCTCCTCCAGCCCGGCCAAAATCGCGCAATCGGGGCAATCGTCTCCCGCGCAGGCATCGTGCCAGCGTTGCAGCTCGGCCACCATGCTCTGCAGGTGTTGGATTTTGGCTTCCAGCTCGGCGATGTGCCGCGCGGTGAGCGTTTTCACTTCGCGGCTGGTGCGCTGCGGGCTGTGTTGCAGGCTCAAAAGCTGCCCAATCTGCGGCAGCGAAAAGCCCACTTCCCGCGCATGGCGGATAAAGCGCAGCCGGGCAAGGTCGGCCTGTCCGTAGCGGCGGTAGCCCGCTTCGCTGCGCGCGGCCGGGGCGATTAGGCCGTGCTTTTCGTAGTCGCGGATTTGTTTGGCGGAAAGGCCGCTCTTGGCCGCGGCCTGACTGATGTTCATCATGATGCTTGACCTTTACTTCGGGTGAAGCTTTATAGTGGCGGCACTTAGCGGGAAAGCAAGAGCCGACCCATCATTTCAGGCTACCTGAAAGCTTTGGCTGCAACGGGCTTTAAAACCTCAGCCTCATTCCAACAGAAAGGAAACCCTATGCAAACCATCACATTAAACATCGAAGGCATGACCTGCGGCGGCTGCGTGAAAAGCGTTACCAGCATCCTCGAAGGCGTAAACGGCGTGGACAAGGCCGAAGTGAGCCTGGAAAACAAGAACGCCGTCGTGGAATTCGACCCCGCCCAAACCAACCCCGCCGCGCTGATAGAAGCGGTGGAAGACGGCGGCTTTGATGCGGCTTTGTAAATCGAATCGCAACAAATCGACTGCAACACCCCAAAGGCTACCTGAAAACCCTGCTCCGCTTTTTCAGGTAGTCCAACCACATTCAGAAGGAAGAAACCATGCAACAAAAAGTCCGTTTCCAAATCGAAGGCATGACCTGTCAGGCATGTGCTTCGCGCATTGAAAAAGTGTTGAACAAAAAAGATTTTGTCGAATCGGCTGGAGTGAACTTCGCCAGCGAAGAGGCGCAGGTGGTGTTTGACGACAGCCAAACCTCCGCCGCCGACATTGCGAAAATCATCGAGAAAACCGGTTACGGCGCGAAGGAGAAGATGGAAGACGCGCTGCCGCAACCCGAAGAAACCGCGCATGTAAGCTGGCGGTTGTGGCTGCTGTTCGCCATCAATGTTCCGTTCCTGATCGGCATGGCGGGCATGATGATCGGCAGACACGATTGGATGATTCCGCCGATATGGCAGTTTGCGCTGGCGAGTGTGGTGCAGCTTTGGCTGGCGGTGCCGTTTTACAAAAGCGCGTGGGCAAGCATTAAGGGCGGGCTGGCGAATATGGACGTGCTCGTTACCATCGGCACCGTCTCGATTTACCTGTATTCTGTCTATATGCTGTTTTTCAGCCCGCACGCGGCACACGGCATGGCGCATGTGTATTTTGAAGCGGGCGTGATGGTGATTGGTTTTGTGTCGCTGGGCAAATTTTTGGAACACCGCACCAAAAAATCCAGCCTGAACAGCTTGGGCCTGCTGCTGAAACTCACGCCGACTCAAGTCAACGTGCAGCGCGAAGGCGAATGGAAACAACTGCCCATCGACCAAGTGCAAATCGGCGACCTTATCCGCGCCAACCACGGCGAACGCATCGCTGCCGACGGCATCATCGAAAGCGGCAGCGGCTGGGCAGACGAGAGCCACCTCACCGGCGAATCAAACCCCGAAGAGAAGAAAGCGGGCGGCAAAGTGTTGGCGGGCGCGCTGATGACCGAAGGCAGCGTGGTGTACCGCGCCACGCAGCTCGGCAGCCAAACCCTGCTCGGCGACATGATGAACGCGCTGTCCGAAGCGCAAGGCAGCAAGGCGCCGATTGCGCGCGTGGCGGACAAGGCGGCGGCAGTGTTCGTGCCTGCCGTCGTGGGCATCGCGCTGCTGACTTTTATCGCCACTTGGCTGGTTAAAGGCGATTGGACGATTGCGCTGATGCACGCCGTTGCCGTTTTGGTGATTGCCTGCCCGTGCGCGCTCGGTTTGGCGACGCCCGCCGCGATTATGGTCGGCATGGGCAAGGCGGTGAAACACGGTATTTGGTTTAAAGACGCGGCGGCAATGGAAGAAGCCGCCCACGTCGACGCCGTCGTGTTGGACAAAACCGGCACGCTGACCGAAGGCAGGCCGCAGGTTGCCGCCGTTTATTGCGTGCCCGACAGCGGCTTTGACGAAGACGCTTTGTACCTCATCGCCGCCGCCGTCGAACAAAACGCCGCCCACCCGCTCGCCCGCGCCATCGTCTCCGCCGCCCAAGCGCGCGGTTTGGAGATTCCCGCCGCACAAAATGCGCAAACCGTCGTCGGCGCAGGCATTGCCGCCGAAGTCGAAGGCGTGGGATTGGTAAAAGCGGGCAAAGCCGAATTTGCCGAATTAAAGTTACCTGAAAACCTTTCAGACGACGTCTGGCGCATCGCAAGCATCGTCGCCGTTTCCGCCAACGGCAAACCCATCGGTGCATTCGCACTCGCCGACGCGTTGAAAGCCGATACCGCCGAAGCCGTAGGTCGTCTGAAAAAGCACGGCATCGACGTTTACATCATGAGCGGCGACAACCAAGGCACAGTCGAATACGTCGCCAAACAACTGGGCATCGCACACGCCTTCGGCAACATGAGTCCGCGCGACAAAGCCGCCGAAGTGCAGAAACTCAAAGCCGCCGGCAAAACCGTGGCGATGGTAGGCGACGGCATCAACGACGCGCCCGCACTCGCCGCCGCCAACGTCAGCTTCGCCATGAAAGGCGGCGCGGACGTTGCTGAACACACCGCGTCCGCCACGCTGATGCAGCATTCGGTCAACCAGCTCGCCGATGCCCTGCTGGTGTCGCAGGCGACGTTGAAAAACATCAAGCAAAACCTGTTTTTCGCCTTCTTCTACAACATATTAGGTATCCCACTCGCCGCACTCGGCTTCTTAAATCCCGTCATCGCAGGCGCGGCAATGGCGGCAAGCTCGGTTTCGGTGTTGAGCAATGCGTTAAGGTTGAAACGGGTGAAGATTGAGTAATATGAAAAAGGTCGTCTGAAACAAGGTCTCATCTTTCCATTGCCTATTTCAGACGACCCATCATCCGGTAAACGATATAGTGGATTAACTTTAAATCAGGACAAGGCGACGAAGCCGCGGACAGTACAGATAGTACGGAACCGATTCACTTGGTGCTTCAGCACCTTAGAGAA
>CAUSOO010000041.1:0-20304 GCA_963533245.1 uncultured Neisseria sp. | reverse complement strand
TGAGCTAAGGCGAGGCAACGCCGTACTGGTTTAAAGTTAATCCACTATATTTTTTGCCCTAAGCCTTCGCTGGCTTATCTGAATTTTGGTCAACATGCGGTTGATCGTGTTTGTTTTAAAACAGTTTTTTGGAATCCAGCAACAAGGTGACGGGACCGTCGTTGCAGAGTGAAACCTGCATATGGGTTTGAAAGCGGCCGGTTTCTACCGTCAGACCGTGGGCGCGCAATAATTCGGCGGTGCGTTGATACAGGGATTCTGCCTGTCGGGCAGGAGCGGCTGCGGAAAAAGAGGGACGGCGGCCGCTGCGCGCATCGGCGTAGAGGGTGAACTGTGAAACGAGCAAGACTGAGCCGGCCGTGTCTTTAAGCGACAGATTCAATTTTCCGGCTTCATCTTCAAAAATGCGCAGATTGGCTATTTTGTCGGCGATATAGGAGGCATCGGCCTCGTTGTCATCGTGTGTAATGCCTAAAAGAATCAAAAAGCCGCGACTGATTTTGCCGCTGGTTTCGCGGTGTCCTTCGCTCAGGACGTCAACTTGGGCATGGCTTACTTTTTGAATAACGGCGCGCATGAGGTTTCCTCGGATAGGGATAGTGCAGCAAGGTGGATGATTTCGCTGACTGATGTTGATTTGTCTGGGGGAGGTCGTCTGAAAACGATTGGCTCTAGTCTAACAGACTATTTCTGTTGGTCTAGAGCCATTTGTTTTATAGTGGATTAACTTTAAACCAGTACGGCGTTGCCTCGCCTTGTCCTGATTTAAATTTAATTCACTATATAAGTTTGGATTTTATAGCGGGATGCTGTCAGGTTTAACGGCTTGCTTCTTTTTGCCATTTTGCCAACAGGGGGCGCAAGGCATCGGGATTTCCGTAACAGCCGCTGATGGCTGCCTGCAACCAGCGGCAGGCGGTAGGGATATGGCTGGAGACTCCTTGCCCGTGGTAATAGAGTCGTGCCAGATAGTATTGCGCCTCGGTATGGCCTTGTTCCGCCGCGATTTCAAACCAGTGGGCGGCAGATTGGAAATCGGCTTCGACGCCTTGTCCGTAATAATACAATTTGCCCAAAGCGGCAGCGGCATTTTTGTGATGGAATTCGGCGGCTTCCAGATAAAGTTTTCTGGCGCGGTCGTAATCCACCGCCGTCCCTATGCCGTAATGGCATGCTTCGGCATTGCGGAAGGTTTGTTCCGTTTTTTGGAAAAACAGGGCGGCTTCTCTGATTTGTTCGTACTGTTGGGGATTGTGCAGCGCGGCATCACTGAGCAGCTTTTGGATGGCGGTGGCGCAGCCGAGTGTTGCGGCACGGTGGTAATAGTCGTGCGCTGCGTGCGGGTCGGCTTTGACGCCGAGTCCGTAGCGGTAGAGATCGCCCATAATGCGCAAGGCCTCCGGATGGCGTCGGTCTGCGGCGAAACGGGTGTGGCGCATGGCTTGGAGCGGGTCGCGTCCGGTCAGTTTGCCTGTCAGGCTGTGCTGCGCCAAAGCGGCGGCGGCGTCCCCGCTGCCTTTTGCGGCGGCTTTCCGATACCAGGTCATGGATTCCGCCTGATTTTGCGCGGCAAGCAAGTCGCCCAACATAACTTGTGCAGCGATAAACCCTGCTTCCGCTGCCTGCCGTAAATGGATTTCGGCTTGGGCTGAATCGGCTTTCATGCCGATACCGCGGTAGTACATTTTCCCCAGTTGCCAATGTGCAGGGGCAAATCCTTGTTCCGCCGCTTGTCGGTACAACTTGATTGCGCTTTCAAAATCAGGCTTCAGGCTGTGGCGGTAGGCAAGGCAGTATTGGGCTTCGGCGGAGTTTTGCGCTGAGGCAAGCTGCGCCCAGTGGTACATTTGGGATTCGTTGCGCTCTTGGTAAAAGCGCATCAGGACGTGCTGCGCTTCCGGCATTCCTGCTTCGGCCAGGCGGGTATAGGCAGATAAGTGGTGTTCGGTCGGGATGCCTTGCTGCTCGCTGTTTTGCAATAGCGAGAATTCTTCTTCAGGTGTCAGCTCGACAGGTTTGGGTTGCGGCTTAGGCGCTGTTGCCAGGCGTGTCAGACCGGAGGCGTAGGTGATTTTGTTGACTTGATAGGCAGTACCGGCGTACCGATTGCCTGCTGCTTGTTGGGGCAGCAGTGCAGGGCTGACTGTGTCGGCGGTCATTCTGTTTGCCGGCTTGACAGAGAGCGTACGGGAAGAGTCGGGTACTGCAGTCATAAGATGAAATGGGAAAAGGGACTAGGTTGGTTATTATACTGTTTTCTGTAATTTATTGTTAATGATATGACGAGAATATCGGTAGTTATTTGCAATGGCGGTAAATGGAATAAATACAGTTAGTTATATTTTCTCTTAATATTGTGCGGTATGGAAGTCCAATAAAAATATGGTGGTTTGGATGTGTTGGAAATTTTAAATATAAACAATAAGATAAATTCTTATCGGTTCGGACGGCAACCGGGTGCAGGCGGCGATGGGCAGAGGGTACGGTCGGTTTGGTGTGGATTGGCAGGTTGTGTCAGTTTCAATGGATTGTAAAGGAAACAGGAGGCTGTCTTTTGTTTACAACAATCTGAAGATTGAAGGGATGGGGTATTGTACAGTGAATCTAGGGGGGTGAACTTTAAATCGGTACGCCGTTATCTTGCTTAAACTCAAATAAGATGATTTTTATCGCATCTGTTGAAAGGCATGACAAAAGGTCGTCTGAAACTTGATTTTTCCGTTTCAGACGACCTTTTGGGCAGAAAATAGCTGGTTTCCAGCTTTAAGCTTTGTTTTCCGGCGCTTCTTTTTTAACCGGCTTCTTGCCATCCTGCGGAGAATGGTAGGCGTAGTAGTCATACATACTGTTGGCTTCGCGCTTCATGCCGTTCAGGATGACGCCTTTGATATTGATCTTGTTCTGACGCAGACGGTCGGCACTGATTTCAAGCTCTCTGGTGGTGGTGTTGCCGTAGCGGCTGACCAGCAGAACCGTACCTGCCAGTTGTCCGACGATGGTTGCGTCGGTCACTGCGAGGACAGGCGGGGTGTCGATAATCACGTAGTCGTAACGTTTTTGGGCGTTTGCCAGCAATTCTGTGAAGCGGCTGTCCATCAGCAGCTCGGACGGATTTTTAGGATAACCGCCGTTGCTGATGAGGTGCAGGTTTTCAATCTGCGTTTCACAGACGGCTTTAGCAGGGGAGACATGGCCGGAAAGGATGTCTGCCAAGCCGTATTCGGGCGTCAGTTTGAACAGTTGATCCAAATAGCCTTTACGCATATCGGTATCGATCAGCAATACGCGTTTGCCTGATTGTGCCATTACGGTAGCGAGGTTGGCGGAAATAAAGGATTTGCCCGCTTCCGGAGCCGCACCGGTAATCATGAGGACATTGTTGCGCGCATCCAGCATGGAGAAGTAGATGTTGGTACGCAGGGCGCGGATGGCTTCGACGGCGACATCGGAGGCGTCCTCGTTTGCCAGCAGATAATTGGAGCGGCCGGTCAGGGATTTGAATTTGCGTTTCAACAGGTCGCGTTTTTGCTGGGTTTTGGAGTAGGGTACGAGGGCGGCGACTTCGAGATTGAGGTTTTCAATCTCTTCAGACGACGTGATGCCTCGGCGCATACGGCCTTGCAGCATGACCCACATGGAGGCGAGCGCGCCTGCGGCAAGCGCGCTTAATGCGGTAATGACGGCTTTGCGCGGGGCGATCGGTTGTTCCGGCGTGTAGGCATGGTCAACGACGCGGACATTGCCTTGCGCGCTGGCTTTCATGATGTTGAGTTCTTGTTGTTTCGCCAAGAGTTGGACGTAGGTCGCTTGGTTGGTTTCTACGTCGCGGGTCAGGCGGATGACTTCCTGTTGGGTGTTGGGCAGGCCGGCGATTTGCTGGTTGATTTTGCTCTTGGCGCGTTCGAGTACCGCCAGTTTGTCCAAAACGGCTTTATAGGAAGGGTGTTCCGGAGTGTACAGTTCCGCCAAGCCTGCTTCTTCGGTTTTGAGCAGGGTGATTTGGGTTTCGATGCTGGTCAGGCTTTCAAGCGCGCCTTTGGACTCAAGCGGAATGTCGAGCGAACCTGCGCGTTCGCGGTAAGCATTGAGTTTGTTTTCTGCTTCTTGCAGGGTTTCTTTCAGACGAGGCAATTCTTCGCTGATGAACGCCAAGCCGCTGGAGGCGACTTGAATGTCGCGTTCGCGGTTTTGCGCGACGTAGTTGTCGGCGATGCTGTTGAGGACGGCGCTGGTTTTTTTCGGATCAACATCGGTGTAGGCAAGGTTGATGATGGGGCTGGTTTTGCCTTTGCTGATGACTGAGAGTTGGTTTTTGATGTTTTCGATGGCGCTGAGCTTGGAAAACTTGGTCAACTCGAAATCCTGCTCTGTTTCGGCAAGGATTTGGTCGACTTTCAGAACGGTTTCGTTATTGATTTTCAGCGGAGTGCCGACGCGGCCTTCTTTGGCTGTACCGTTCGGGAGCGTCAGGATATAGTTTTTGCTGTCTTTGACGGTCAGTTTGAAGGGTTTGTTGATCCATTCTTCGGAAACGGTAAATGTACCGATTTTCAAAATCGGATCATCGTTGCCGCTGAGGTTGTGAATCATGTTGCCGAAAACCGGGAAGTAGGTGGCTTTGACTTCTTGGTCAAGCTGAAGCTCGTCAACGGTTTTGCCTATAACCATGCGGGATTGGACCAATTCGATTTCGGCTTCGGAAGGCGCCGGCTCGTTGGAAAGCATGTTGTTGATTTCGGTCAGAATCTGGTTTTGTTTGGTTTCGATTTCCAACATGGCGTCGGCGCGGTAGACAGGCGTGGACGCAAAGCTGAAAACAGCACCGAGCAAGCCGCCCGCAATCAGTGCGGTGGCAATTTTGGATTTGTGCAGCCACAGATTGTGCAGTTGTTGGCCGAAATCGATTTCGTCGTTGTTGGAGGATGCTGATGACGGATATTGTTTATACATCAGTAGGCTTTCTGTTTGGATTTAATTGATTGAATCCGGCGTAAGTGAGTGTTATGCCGGGGTTGGTCCGTTCAATTTTTCAGCCCAAGTCTCGGCTGCGCTTTGTATTTGTTGGAATACGGCTTCAAACATTTCGCTGCTTTGTTTGAACGGGTCGGGTATGTTTTTCTTGGGCAGCCATTGGGCGAGCAGGATGGTTTTCCCGCGCGCGGAAGGCAGGATGTCGGCAACCATATCGATATGGGCCGGCTCCATCACCAAAATCAGGTCTGCTGCATTGCACATTTCAGGGGTCAGTTGGCGGGCGGTGTGTCCGGCAACGACTACGCCGTGTTTAAGGGCGGTTTTAATGGCTTGGAAGTCGGCATCTTTTCCCGCCAATGCGTTGATGCCGGCCGAACTGACACGGTGTCCGGGCAGCTTTTTCTGCAAGATGCGCTCCGCTATCGGGGAGCGGCAGATATTTCCCATGCATACTACTAAAATATTTTGAAACATAAGAGAAGCGGTATTTTTTTCTTGTATAGGGTCAAATCATGATAAAAAGGTTTGAGGTCGGATATTTGGTCGGTCTGAAAGGGTTTTGTTTATATGTCGTCAGACGATAAATAACCGGCCTGCCGTTTTGCCTGACAGCAGGTGCTGTCAGGCGCCGTCAGGTTATTTGAACGTGTTGTCGATGGCGTTGACGTTGCTGAAGAAGCTGGTCAATTGCGACACTACGCGGTTCCAACGGGTAACCGGGGCGGCAGTCACATAAACAACGTCGTTCGGACGCAGGTCGAAGTCGCTGCCCAAGGCGTAAGCGGTCGCGTCTTTCAGGTTAAGTTGGTAAATGTGGATAGGTTTGGCCGCATCTTCGGGCGCACGGCGGATGACGAAGACGCCGGTTGCGTCTGCCAAGGCTTGGTTCATGCCACCGGTTTCACCCAAGGCTTGAGTGAGGTTCAGGCCGTGGTTGCCGATAGGCAGGGTGGCTTGGCGGCCGACTTCGCCCATAACGTATACTTTGCTGTTGCTGTTGTTCGGAACGTAAACGATGTCGCCGTTGCTTAAGAGGTGGTTTTGCGACATATCGCCGTACTGCATGATGTTTTGCAGGGAGATGGTGCGGTCAACGCCGTTGTGCGTCCATTTGATGTTGTGGGTGTCGGCATTTTGCGCCACGCCGCCCGCTTGGTTGACGGCATCGAGGATGGTCATGGGGACGTTGGTAATCGGCAGTTGTCCTGCTTGTCCGACGGCGCCGGAAACGGATACGCGTTGCGAGCGGAATTCGGTTACGTTGATGGCGACTTGGGGATTTTTAAGATAGCGTTTCAGACGACCTGTCAGGATGTTTTGCAGCTCGTCTATGGTCTTGCCTTGCGCTTGGATTTTGCCGACCAGCGGATAGGTGATGTAGCCGCCTTCGTCCACCCATGCGCCACGGCTGACTTGGTTGGTTTGCGGGTTGCTTTGTTGTACGGGCGAATTGAGGTCGGTGTGCGCCCAGACCATGATGTTCAATACGTCGCCTTTGCCGATATGGTAGCGGTAGGCGGCTTTGCTGCGCTCAAGCGCACCGTTGTTTTGTGACAACACTGGCGGTTTGCGCATTTTTTCAACGAGGCCGAAGGTGATCGGATAGATGGCGACGCGCTTGTCGAATTTGGTGTCTGCTACGGTTTCGCCGTTTTCGTAAACGATGGTTTTGTTGCGTGTGTTGATGGTGGAGCCGGGAATGACGGTGCTGCTGTTGCAGGCGGTCAGTGCCATCAGGGACAGGCTGATGAGGGCAAGCTGTTTTTTCATGTCGGTATCCTTGTCAGTCTTATCGGGGTCGTCTGAAAACTTTCAGACGACCTTTTTGTGGAATGTTTTGCTTTGTCGGTCGGGTATTTAATGTGTCTGCTGCCAAACCAAATCGCAAATATCGTCTTTGGGATTAAAGCCGGCGGGGGCTTCGAGCAGCAGGGCGCGCAGGGTTTGTTGGTCTGAATTTGAGCACGCTAAGTCCATACGCATAATTATGTCATTTAATTGCGCCCATGGCAGCATTACTTCGCTGGCGGTCATAATTCGGGGATGAGTGGTTTTTTGCACTTCGTCTCCGATGAGCAACTCTTCGTAAAGTTTTTCGCCCGGACGCAGTCCTGTAATTTTAATTTCGATATCGCCGTCGGGATGTTGGGCATCTTTCAATTTCAGGCCGCTAAGCGTAATCATTTGTTTGGCTAAGTCAATGATTTTAACAGATTCGCCCATATCCAACACGAATACGTCGCCGCCTTTGCCCATCGCGCCCGCTTGAATGACGAGTTGGGCGGCTTCGGGGATGGTCATGAAGTAGCGGGTGATGTCTTGGTGAGTCAGGGTGATGGGGCCGCCTTCGGCGATTTGTTTTTCAAACACGGGGACGACGGAGCCGGAGGAGCCTAAAACGTTGCCAAAACGCACCATGCAGAAGCGGGTGTGTTGGCCGGGTTCGGCGGCGAGTGCCTGCAGGCAGAGTTCTGCCATGCGTTTGCTGGCGCCCATGGTGTTGGTCGGGCGCACGGCTTTGTCGGTGGAGATGAGTACGAAGGTGCTGACGCCGGATTCGACGGCGGCTTGGGCGCACAAGAGCGTGCCGAAGACGTTGTTGCGGATGCCTTCGACGGTGTTGAACTCGACCATGGGGACGTGTTTGTAGGCGGCGGCATGATAGACGGTTTCAACGCCGTACGCGGTCATGACACTGATCAGGCGTTCTTTGTTTTGCACGGAGCCGAGCAGGGGGACGACTTCGATTTGACTGCCGGCGGCTGCCTGAGTTTCGCGCAATTCTTTGTCTATGCTGTACAGGGAGAACTCGGACAGTTCGAACAGCAGTAATTTGGACGGGCGGCATTTCAGGATTTGGCGGCAGAGTTCGGAGCCGATGGAACCGCCCGCTCCTGTCACCATCACGGTTTTGCCGGTAATGTCCGCGCCCATGAGTTCGGGGCGCGGAGCGACGGGGTCGCGGCCGAGCAAATCGACGACGGAGATTTTTTTCAGCGCGCTGACTTTGATTTTGCCGTCCACTAAGTCTTTCATGCCGGGGATGGTCAGCACTTCGCATTTGTATTTTTCGAGGCTTTGGATGATGCGGCGGCGTTCTTCCTGAGTGGAGCTGGGGATGGCGAGCAGGATTTTTTCCACACCGTAGCGGTCGATGAGCGATTGGATGTCTTCAGGACCATAGACGGTCAGGTCGTAGATGACGGTGCGGCGGATTTTGGGGTTGTCGTCCACAAAGGCGACGGCGGAATATTCGTTGACCTGTTTGATGGCTTCCAGCAGTTGGCGGCCGGATTGTCCTGCGCCGTAAATGATGACGGGCGCCATTTGTTTTTTGTGCCGGTCGGTCAGGATGGCGCGCAGAATCATGCGCGAACTGGTGATGCAGACGACCAGCAGCAAGAAATAAACGACGGGCAGGGCAAGGTGCAGTTTGCGTTCGAAAACCAAGGTGGTCAGGCAGAACAAGACTGCCGAAATCAAGCTGCCGAAAGCGGCGGCGGTCAGGACGCGGGTGCTGACGAAGCGGGTAACGGCGCGGTACAGCCCCAGTCTGACAAACAGGGCGATGGTCAAAAAGGCGGTCGAGCCGAAGGCAAGCCAGTTCGCCATGCTTGCCCATTCGTCGGAGTATTGGACTCGGAGGCTTTGCGCAAACCAAAAGGCGATAAAAATCATCAAAACGTCGTGGATGACGAAGAAGGTTTTCTTGACGTTGCGGGGCAGGGATAACAGGGTTTCCAAATTCATTTTGGTATATTCTGAGTAATGTTGTCGGACAGGGTTTCAGACGACCTCAGCCATACGAAGGTCGTCTGAAAAGACGTTTGTTGCTACGGAGCATTGGTTTTCCGTATGTGTCGGCTGCTTGCCGGTTCCCTTTTTTATTCGGCTGAAGCGGTAAACCGCCGCCGTCCCGATGATACGGGCGCGGCGGTTTGTACTTTATGCTGTGGCTTCTGCCAACACAGCTTCGATGTGTTCTTTGCAGAATGCGATTTCGTCGTCGGTCAGCGTCGGGTGCACCAAGAACATCAGGCTGGTGTCGCCCAGTTGGACGGCGTTTTTCAGCCGCTCTTTCGGACGCCACGGCGTGTTGTCGAAGGCTTTTTCCAAATAGACTTCGGAGCAGCTGCCTTGATAGCAGGGGACTTTGCGCGCGTTCAGTTCGCTGACGATGCGGTCGCGCGTCCAGCCTTCTTTGAGGTGTTCGGGTTTGACGAAGGCGTAGAACTTGTATTGCGCGTGTTCGATGTAGTCGGCGACTTCAATCAGGCGGATGCTGGCGAACTTGCCCAAGCTTTCTGCCAGTTTGGCGGCGTGCGCTTGGCGGCGTGCCGTCCATTCGGGCATGCGTTTGAGCTGGATGCGGCCGATGACTGCCTGCATTTCCATCATGCGCCAGTTGGTGCCGAAACTTTCGTGCAGCCAGCGGAAGCCGGGTGCGTGTTCGCGGTGGTACACGGCGTCATAGCTTTTGCCGTGGTCTTTGTACGACCACATTTTGCTCCACAGCTCTTTGTCGTTGGTGGTGACCATGCCGCCTTCGCCGCCGGTGGTCATGATTTTGTCTTGGCAGAACGACCATGCGCCGACGTGTCCGATGGAGCCGACGGATTTGCCTTTGTATTTCGCGCCGTGCGCTTGGGCGCAGTCTTCGATAACCCATAAATCATGTTCTTTTGCCAAGTCCATGATGCCGTCCATTTCGGCAGGCATACCGGCGAGGTGGACGACGATGATGGCTTTGGTATTCGGCGTCAGCACGGCTTTGATGGTTTCCGCGCTGATGTTTTGGCTGTTCAAATCCACGTCGGCAAACACGGGGTTTGCGCCTGCGGTAACGATGCAGGAAGCGGAGGCGAGGAAGGTGCGCGAGGTAACGATGACATCGTCGCCTGCGCCGATGCCCATTGCTTTAAGCGCGACATCAAGCGCCAGTGTGCCGTTGGAAAGGGCGACGGCGTATTGCGTGCCGGCGAAGGCGGCGAATTCTTTTTCAAATTCGCGGCATTCGGTGCCTGTCCAGTAGTTGACTTTGTTGGACAGCAGGACTTTGGAAACGGCATCGGCTTCTTCTTGGGTGAAGCTCGGCCACGGGGAGAGGGATGTGTTAAGCATTGGCTTTTCCTGCGAAAAGGCTGGTGGAGTCTTTGGGGGCGACTTCTTCCAGCAGTTGGCGGTTGATTAAGGTGTATTTTTGACCGTCGATTTCGACGTATGCGCCGTCGTAAGGCGGGAACCAGAACGCACGGATTTTTTTCTCGACGTCGTCGCCGTCGCGGATTTGCTTCATGGCTTCCATTTCGTCGCGGCTGACGTAGCGGCCGCCGATGTTGGGTGTGGTCGGCAATTTGGCTTGCGCTTCGACGGCGCGGGCGATAATGCGTTGTGCGAACGGCTCCAATGCCTGCATGGTCTTGCGTTCGAGCGATTGGGCGGTTTCGACAGAAGAATCAATGGGGAAGCGGTCCACTTCGATGATTTCGCCGGTGTCGATGGAGGCATCGACGTAGTGGGCGGTGCTGCCCCATTCGGACAATTCGTCCATGATGGCGAGGTTGTAGCCGCCCGTGCCTTTGTATTCGGGCAACAGGGCAGGGTGGAAGTTGATCGTACCCAAGCGCGGGACGGTCAGGAATTCGTCGCGCAGTTTGCGCCAGTAGAGTACGGACAGGCCCAAGTCGTATTTCAGACGACCTTCTTTCATTGCTTCCAAGGCAGTGTCGAAAGTGTAGAGCGGCAAGCCCAATTCTTTGGCGGCGGCGGCCGTCGGCGAGCCTTGCAGGTGGCTGTCGGTCAGTACGCCGACGATTTCGATGCCGTTTTGTGAAGATAAGAGCCGGAGCAGGTTGGCGGAAAGCCGTTTACGTCCCATGAATAATATTTTTGTCATGTGAGAGTCCTTTTTGTTTTATCAGCTAATGTGTGATTTTGTTGAACAGTCCGAAGGGGCAATCAGCTGCGCCAAATCCTGCAGGGAGCTGATCCACGCATCGGGATGGTGTTCTTTGTTAAAGTTTTCGGGTAAGTGGTGGTGAATATTGTGCTCGGACGGATGCAGCCCTATGGTGATCCAGCCCAAAGCGTTCGGCGCGATGAAGTCTTTGGAAAGGTTGTCGCCGATGTAGATGAAACAGTCTGCCTTTTCGGCATATTTGTCTTGTAAATAGCGGAAGCGTTTGCCGTCGGGCTTTTCCGAAGCGCAGGCTTCGGAGACGAGGATGTCGTCAAACAGGGAATACAGCCCCAAGGCTTCCAGTTTCAAGCGTTGGGTCAGGCTTCTGCCGTCGGTAATCAGCGCGCGTGCGGCGAAGGGCGAGGTCAGCTCGGACAGGAAATCATGCGGGGCATACGGCGTCAGCGTCGGGCGGTGCAGCCGGTATTGCCACAGAAGAACCTGTTTTTCCGATTCGTTGAAACCGCAGTGGCGGCACAACTTGTCCAGCCAGTCTTTGCCGTCGGGGTCGATACTGCGCCATAGGTTGTCTGAATCCCAATCGGGATACAGGGCGGCAACGGTATCGACGATTGCGCGGATACCGGAGAGCTTGTATTCGTATTCCGAGTACAGCGTATCGTCCAAGTCGAAGACAATGACGGCGGTTTCGGGATTAATCGTTTTCATGAACCAAGACCTTGGCATCGTAGCGCAGCATGATGAGGTTGTTTTCCCAGTCGTCTGAAAACGGGATTTCTTCGTTGCGGAAGTATTCGTGCATCAGCCAGCCCGGGTAATTGCCGCCTGCGGCATACGTCAGCGGGAAGCCGCCGCCGAAGCGGGGGTTGATTTCCACGCCGTAGAATTCGCCGGTTTCTTCGTTGCAGAAGAATTGCGCCGTGATGCAGCCGCGCGCGCCTTCCAATACCGCCATTTTTTCCAGCAGCGTTTGGTAGAGGCTGTTTTTGCGGGTAATGCCTTTACTGACTTCGCCGGAGCGCACTTCCAAGCGTTTTCGCGGGATGGCGCATTTCAGACGACCTTCATGGTCGTAATACATATCGACGGTAAATTCGGAAAATTCGTTTTCGATGTCGATAAGCTCGCAGAACATCAGCTTGGGGTCGTCCACGATTTCAGGCGTCAGGCAGGCTGGCGTGTCGATCCGTTTGGCACCGATGGCGCGGCTGCCGTCGTAGGGTTTGGCGAAGCAAGGGAAAACCAGCTTCTCGCGGTCGTAAATTTCGGGCGAGCGTATGCCGTAGCGGGCAAACAAACTGGCAGTTTTCCGTTTGTCGCGGCATTGCGCGATGAAGTCCGAGTCGGAAACGACGATGTGGATGCCTGCCGCTTCGAAGCGTTCGCGTTCGTCTGCCAACTTTTGCAGTTCGGTGTCTATGGTCGGGATGATTAAACCGATGTTTTCGCGTACCGCCAGATCGAAAATGCTGTCGATATATGAATCAGCGCTAATCAGCGGCACTTCAAACGAACCGTCCGAAACGTGGCAGGCGGAGGACATACGCGGCACCAAATCCGTCGTCAAAATCTTGACGTCGTCTGAAAACTTGGCCGCTTCGGTTTGAAAATCCTGTACCAATTCAACGCGCCTTCCCGCGGAAAGGATAAGTACGTTATTTTTTCGCATCAGTGTCATTTCCTGTGAAATAGGGCATGGTGGCTTCTCCCTCAGCCGAAATACCTTCTTTGATAAAGACTTTTTTGACTGTCAGAAACAGGATTTTCATATCCAGCCAAAAACTGTAATGGTCGATATACCAAATATCGTGTGCGAACTTTTCGTCCCACGAAAGCGCGTTGCGCCCGTTGACCTGCGCCCAACCGGTTACGCCGGGCCTCATTTCGTGGCGGCGGTTTTGAAATTCGTTGTAAAGCGGCAGGTAGCTCATCAAAAGCGGACGCGGGCCGACCAGGCTCATCTCTCCTTTTAGAACGTTCCAAAGCTCTGGAAGTTCGTCCAAGCTTGTCGCGCGCAGTTTCTTGCCGAAAGGGGTCAGCCGCTCGCTGTCGGGCAGCGGGTTGCCGTCTTTATCGACCGCATCGCGCATGGAGCGGAATTTGATCATTTTGAACGGTTTGCCGTCTTTGCCCGGCCGCTCTTGGGTGAAGAATACCGGTTCGCCCAAGTTTTTGCGGATGAGGTATATCAAAATCAAAAATACGGGCGAGAGGAAAATCAGTCCTGAGGCGGAGGCGATGATGTCAAACAGGCGTTTGAAGAATTTACTCATGGGCTAATCTTTCAATCAGGTTGACGATTTTTTGATACGCCACGTCGCGCTTGAAGCGGCGGACGATTTCGTCGGATTGAACGGGGTCGTTTTTGCGCGCCAGAATGTCTTTGGCGGCTTGGACGAAGCTGTCCACGTCGCCGGAACGGTAGTCCGCATGCGGCAGCAGGGTGAGGACTTCGGCGACTTCGTCGTTGACCTGGCTGTTTAAAATCGGTTTTTGCAATGCCATATAGTCGGACAGTTTGTTGGTAATCGACTGCATGGCGTAGGAATGGATGGCGTTGACGGAGATGTCGCAGCCTTTGGCGACCGACATCATTTCGGCGTAGGGGATGTAGCCGTAAAACTTGATGTCCTCGCAGGCGTATTGTTTGAGCCTGTCCAAATCGGGGCCGCCGCCCATGATGTGCAGCTCTACATTTTCGCCGTCGTCCAACAGTTTCCGAACGCCTTTGCACACGGTTTCCACGTCATAGCTGTAACTGAGCGTACCCAAATAGAAGAAACGGGTTTTGTCGTCGCCGAAGTCTTTTGCCGGCGCGGCATCGAGTTTCGGAAAATCCGCGCCGATATAGACGACTTCGCCGGGCACGTTCGGATTGGCTTCTTTGGCGCGGTCGAGGTAGGTCTGAGATACGGCGACCAGCGCATCGGCGTAGCGGTAGGCACGGTTGGCGTGGGAGGAGAAGGGGAGCAGGTTGTGCGGGATTTTTTTCAAAAACGGCACGACCGAGGAGAAGGATTCAGGCCATACGTCCTGCACGTCGATAATCAGCTTGTAGCCCAAACGCGCTTTGTGTTCGCCCAAAAGCAGGTTGGTGGCGATCAGCGGGTAGGCGGAAAAGACGACGTCTTGTTCGCCCGGACAGCAGTTGTTAAGCCATTGCTCAAAATGTTTGACGAACACATGATGGCTTTTGACGCGGTCCAGCGAGACGTTTTTGCCGTAGCCGCTCTCTTCCAGCAGCATGACTTTCAGACGGCCTTGCGAAGCAGATTCGGCATCTTCAGGTCGTCTGAAAGATTTGTCGTAGTGTTTGAAATTGCTGGTAATCAGCAGCACGTCATGAGATTGCGACAACAGCTCGGCTAGATACCAGAAGCGGTTGAAATGCGGCTCGGACGGCAGCGAACAGTAGGGGGCGACGATGGTGATGTTCATATTTTCAGACGACCTCACATATCGTAAGCGGCCATTGTGGTGCGATAGATTTCATCATCGGAACACAAGGTCTCAACGTGTTTATGCAGGGCTTTACCCATTTTTTCGCGCAATTCGGGCTGCTTGATGAGTTGATCGACGGCTTCGATAAAGGCTTCGTCTTCGCCGAAGGGGAAACAGTATCCGGTTTCGCCGGTAATGACCATTTCGGAAATGCCGCCCATGTTGTAGGTGACGACGGGCGTGTCGTAGAGGCCGGCTTCAAGGATGTTGTTGCCGACACCTGCGCCGTGGTCGCCGATACAGTGCGGCGTATTCACCAAAATATCCACGTCTTTGAAATAGCCGGTCAAATCGCGCACGCCGCCGAGGAAGGTGACTTTGTCGTCTATGCCCAGGCGTTTCGCTTGCGCTTTCAGATTGTCCATTTCTTCGCCTATGCCCGCTACGTTCAGGCGTACGGGCATATCGCGGTCGACCATTTTCTTAAAGATGTCCAGCATCACATGCACGGCGCGGACGGTATCCAAGCGCGACAGCGTACCGAGCATGACGTAGTCTTTGGCAGTTTTTTCAGGAACGTAATCGGCTTTGTGCAGGGCGTTGTAGGTGTAGGTGATGCGGTTGGCAGGGAAGCCGTGGCGGATGAGTTTTTCCTGCTCGTGCTTGCAGTTGCCGATGATGTATACGCCCAGTTTGTCGAAAAGTTTGGCGATTTTGGGATAGGTTTCAGCATCCAAACCGCGCGCGTGGTAGAACACTTTGGTTTTCGGTGAAGAGATTTTCGCCGCGATGGCACAGGCTGGAACGATACGCGCCATTTGGCAGTGGATGATGTCGGGTTTTTCTTGTTTCAACATCTTCATGTAGGCGAACATGCCTTTGATGTAGCCCAAGATGCCGCCCTGATAAAAATCAATCGGACGCCATTGGATGCCCAAGGCTTGGGCTTCTTTGATGAGCGGGCCATCGGAAGAGGCAAGGACGACCTCGTGGCCGCGCTGCCTGAGCAACCGTCCTAAGCGGAAGGTCGCATTTTCAGTGCCGCCGAGGCCGGACATGGAAGTAGTCAAAACAATTTTTTTCATATCATGTTTTCTATCAAGGGGTGTATCGGTACGCGTTATACGCCGTATCGCGCTGCGGCAGGACGCTGTACAGGAAAATCAAAAAGCAGGGCAGCCAGAGGAAGGGCATGCGCAAAATGGTGGACGGGATGAAGCCGCCCAAAATAAACAGGCCGATTGCCGCCAAGCCGATGGCTTTTTGTTTGTTCCGCAGGTTCTGGCTTAAAAAGACGTTCACTGCATACCAAATGATGTAACAGACGAAGCCGATTAAGGAAATCATGCCGAAGCCCAAATACAGTTCGATGATGAAACTGTGCGGATTTTCAAAACCGAGGCTGTCGCTCAAATGCCCGCCGAAGTATTCCTGAAAGTTTTTAGGGCCGTAGCCGTAAAGCAAAAGCGGCGGATTGCTCCAGAAGTAGTTGTAAATTTCTTGGCGGTAGCCGACCGAGTTGTCGCTCTCCAAATTGAACAGGAACAAATACAGGCGGGAAGAAATGTTTTCCAAAAAGGCATTGCCGTGCATCGAGAGCAGGAAATCGGCAAGGTACTGTTTCGGAATCATCGACAAGCCTGCGCCTGTAACGCCTATGGTCATCAGCGTAAACAGCCCGTTGTTACGGTAAATCAAGTTCAGGATAAACAAAATGATGTAACTCATCGTCGCCGTACGCGATGCGCTGGCGAAAACAATCGCGCCCAAACTCAAAAATAAAATCCAGCCGAAAAAATATTCCCTCTTGTTGACGCCGATATTGAAAAATATCAACACGGCAGGGGCGAAGAAGAGGGCGGTCGTACCCAAGTTGTTGGGGTTGAAGAAAAAGCCTTTAATCACGCCGGCCTCAATCGCCAAAATTTCGTCTGATTTGACAAACTGGATGCCGGTCAACACCTCGATAACGGGCGGAATAATGATAAAGGCGCAAAAGTAAACCAACAGCCTGCGTACGAAGCGCAAGGGGTTTTCGTGTCGGCTCAAAATCAGATACAGCAGGTAAAACAAACCGGCGACCGACAGGAAGAAAAAGGTATCCATGACCCTGACCGAATCCAAGGGCGTGATGAACAGATGGATCGCGCTCCAGCCGGTCATCAGCCCGACCGCCATCAGCATGAGTCCTGCCTTGCTGTTGAATGTTTTGTTTTCTATGAAAAAAATCAGCAGTGTGGCAGGCACCAGCAAAAGGGTCAGCGGATTGTCGATACGCGGAATTCCCAGCTTATACGACAGCATCGGCCCCAGCATGTAGGCGGTAACCATCGTATAAAGCATAGTAATGTATATATTTTGTTTTTTAATTTTCACGTTGCTTCCTGAAATTTAGGTCGTTCCAAGAGCTTTATTATATGCAGAAATGATTTGTTCGGTAACGGGACGCTCTCCAAATTCTTTCAGGCAGTTTTCGCGCAACAGGCGCGGGAAATATTTTTTCCGGTTCCGATAGAGGGAGATAAGTGCTTCCGTCAGCGATTTTTGGTCTCCGACATCGACCAAAAGCCCGTTGGATGGATTGACGATAGTCTCAGGACCGCCACAGCGCGTCGCGATGACGGGCAGTCCTTGCGCCAAAGCCTCGATGAAAACGACGCCGAAAGTTTCGTGGCGGCTGGCCAATACGAAGGCATCGCTTTGATACATCAATTCCAAGACTTCTTCGTTTTTCAGACGACCTTCAAAGATAACGTTGTTTTCCAGTCCCAAATCTTTTGCCAGACGGTGCAGCTTGAATTCTTCATAACCGCCCCCGCCGATTTTCAGCTTCAGGTTCGGATAGGCTTTGACTGCTTCGGCAAAGGCGGGCAGCAGGATGTCGTAGCCTTTTTTATGTTGCAGGTGCGCGACCGAGCAGAAGGTAAAGTCTTCGTTGGCGGGTTTGTCGGCAAGGTCGATCGGTGCTTCAAAGCTGGCGGACAGGATATTGGGAACATATTGCCACTCCAATCCGCGGTATTCTTCTTTCAGCAGTTCGGCAAAGTCGCGGCTGACTGCCAGGCGGCAGGCGGCGTTTTGGGCGGCGGCATACATCAGCGGGCGTTGCCAGTTGCGGATAAGTTTGCGGGCGTAGGTGGTACTGTGTTCGGTGATGACATATGGAATGCCGGTTGCTTTGTGGATTTCGTATGCAATGATGCCGCCGCTGTTGACGCAGTGCGCGTGCAGGACATCGGGCATGCCGTGGTCTGCAACGTATCGGCGGAACAGTTTCATACTGGCGGCGATTTCCCGTTTGCGGTCGATATGTGGAATCCGCGGGAAGAAAAACATGCTGTCGTACACATAAGTCGGTACGTCTTTGTCGATGTAGGTCCTTATTCCGTAATTTTTCGGGTTGAACGCAGTTTTCGCCTGAGTTCTGAACGAACGGAATATCGGTGCGACGACCCCTACTTTGACTCCGGAGCGTTGCAAAGCTTGTGCTTGCAGGCGGAAGAAGATTCCGTTGACGTCGTCCGGAGTGGATGGATACCAAGAAGGAATGATTAATGTATGCATGATAATACCTGTATCGAGTGTGTCGGCGTACAAGCCGCATGGGTTGCGGACAGGGCACAAAATCAAAGATTCTCGGTGAGTAAGCGTTTTGTAGCGGCAGAATCAAAAACTGCGCGCAGTATGGTTGTTATTGTGTTGAGTGTTTTTTATTCAGACGACCTTTCACTACTGATAAAGCTGAAGAAAGTGGTGTTTTGTATTTCACAGTCAGGGCAATCAAACCTGCCAGCCAGATTAAAGCAAAAATGTAATAGTTGCCGGTGTTGCCGAAGTAGGTGTAGCCCAGGCACAAAATCAGGCAGAGTGCGGTATGGGTATAAATTTTCCGACAAGGCAGCTTCTGCCACATCCTTGAAGACAATTCGGTCTTAATGAGCATAAACACCCAAAAAGAAGTCGCGCTCGCCATTGCGGCGCCCCGTGCACCCAAGAGCGGAACCAGCCAATACAGCAGGCCGAAGTTCAGCAGGAATGCCGTAATATTGACTGCGGTAATCAGCCAGGTTTTTTTGACGACGTTCAAACCGATGCCGGTCACTTCCGTCAGCGTATAAAACAAAGGAAACATCATGCACGACAGTAAAATAAACTGTACCGATGCATAATTCCCAGGGAGAATCCAAGTGACCACCGGCGAAAAAATACCGATAAAGCAAACCATCGCGCTGATGAGCGCAGTCATCGACAGGGTAATGCCGCCGATTTTGTCGAGGTTGGTGTTGTCTTCAACCCATTTGAACACCAATGGCGCCCATATGGTTGAGAATACGCTTTGGAAAATCAGGGCGACGGCGCCGAAGCTGACCGCCATCGAGTAAATCCCCAGTTGCTCCAAACTTGCCATTTCTTTCAAAACAAAGCGGTCGATAGACGTCAGCCCCCAGTAGGCGAGATTGCCGAATGCCAAAGGCAGTCCGTATTGCAGACCCATTTTGTGCAGCTTTGCCGACCAAGGCGAACGGATGGCGGCGGCCAAATCGGTTCGGGTTTGGTAGATCAATACAGCGACGGTCAGTATTTGGGCGGCGGTATAGGCAAAGACCAGGCTGGTGGTATGGGTTGGCAAGCCGATTAGGATGAAGAGCAAAACCAAAACCAAAATCAGGAATTTCGGTGTCAGCTGGCTGAGTGAGAAAGCAATTGCTTTTTCCTGCATCCGTAGGATGAGCGAGAAAAAGCGGATAAACAGGGTGGTCAGTAAAAAAACTAAAAATAGAATACCCAGCTTGGTGTTGTTCAAATTAAAAATAATTTTGGAAGGCCAAGAAGGATTCCACAAAAGTATCAGCAATACCCCGGCAATGCTTAAAACAAACGGGGACAGGCTGAAGGATTTGAACAGCGCGGCTTTGTCTTCGCTGACGTAGTATTCGCGGATATACGCCTGATCCAAGCCCAGCCCCAAAATCAGGATGGTCAGAGCGGATATGGTTTGCAGCAAGACGATACGGCCGATGTCTTCCGTAGGGTAGTACCATGAAATCAGCGGAAGCGAGAGGATGCCGAAAGCCGCACTGCCTATCGGACCCAAAGCATAGCCGAGTATTTTTCTTATATTCATAAATAGGAGGGATTTGTTGCTGCCAAGATTTTCAGACGACCTGAAAACGCAGCAGCATCATATAAATAAGGGCTTTCTTAGGTCGTCTGAAAACAAACGGTCTAAGAAAGCCGACTGCCTGCCGAAACCCGTCGGCAGGCAGTCTGCCTCAATCGTCAAAGGTATTACGCTTTCACGACTTTCGGGTTTTTCGCAGGGAACTTGCCGCGCGTATCGACAATCAGTTTGGCGTGTTCGGCAATCATGTCGTAGTCAAACTTATCGTGGTCGGTCGTCAGGACCACGCAGTCGTATTTCGCTACGGTTTCCGGCGTCAGCGGCTCGCTCTTCAGGTCGAAGTAGTGGTGGCCGGGGATGTACGGGAACTCAAGCACGTGCGGGTCAGAGTAGGAAATGTTTGCACCCAATTTGTGCAGGCGGTCCATCACTTCCACAGACGGGCTTTCGCGCATGTCGTCCACATTTTTCTTGTAGGCGATGCCCAAAACCAAGATTTTGCTGTCTTTGATGGAACGGTTGTGTTCGTTCAAAGCCAGGCCCACTTTGCTGATGACGTAGTCGGGCATATGGGAGTTCACTTCGCCTGCCAATTCGATGAAGCGGGTGTTCACGCCGTATTCGCGCGCTTTCCAAGTCAGGTAGAACGGGTCGATGGGGATACAGTGTCCGCCCAAGCCCGGGCCGGGATAGTAGGCAACGAAGCCGAACGGTTTGGTTGCCGCGGCGGCGATGACTTCGTGAATATCGATATCCATTTTGTCGGCAACGATTTTCATCTCGTTCACCAAACCGATGTTTACGGCGCGGTGGATGTTTTCCAGAAGTTTGGTCAGCTCGGCGGCTT
>CAUSOO010000040.1:0-21675 GCA_963533245.1 uncultured Neisseria sp. | reverse complement strand
AATCGTTCTCTTTGAGCTAAGGCGAGGCAACGCCGTACTGGTTTAAAGTTAATCTACTATAAAAGGTCGTCTGAAAACGCGGTTTTATCCAGCCGAACCGTTTTCAGACGACCTTTCCGTTGTCTTCGTCGTCCGTCCAGCCCGCTTCTTTCAATTTCCGCCGTTGCGCATCGTAGCGGGCTTTTTCCGTCCAATAAACCGTCTGGATGCAGACGTCGCCGCAGTCGCTGCCACAGCATTCCCACGATTCGGGGCGGACGGGTTCGTCTAAAAGCGGCTCGCCCAAGAGGGCTTCGGCTTTATTCTTCAGGGTCGTATCCATCGGCAATTTCCAAGCGCGCGCCGTCAAACTCGATGACTTCGCCGCCGCGTATTTTGGCGGTTTTGCGGGTTTCGGTTTCTCCGTTGCGCAACACCAGTCCTTCGGCGATAAACGCTTTTGCCTGTCCGCCGCTTTCGGCAAGTCCGGCGAGTTTTAACAGGTCGCACAGGGCGATGTATTCGTTGTCTTCGAGATAGACGGTGGCTTCCATGAGGTTTCCTGTAATGGGGCGGTTTGAATGTGTGAAATTGTAGCATAGGTCGTCTGAAAGCCGTTTCAGACGGACAACGGCTTCTGTATCAGCGTTGCAATTCGCGTTGCAAGGCTCTGCAGGCGGCATCGTTTTCGCCCATGCAGGAACGTTGCAATGCCTCCAGCCGTTCTTGGCGTTTGGCTGCGCGGTCTTCCGCCGTTTGATTGCGCATTTCCTCTTCGGTTTCTTTGGCGTTGCGGCAGGCGTTTTCATAGCCGCCTTTGCAGGCTTTGTGGTAGAGTTCGAGGGCTTTGGGGTAGTCCATGCCCAAACCGCTGTATGGGTCTAAATAGAGGTTTGCCAATACGTTGCAGCCCTTCATGTTTTTGCCGTCGCACGCTTTTTTCAGCGGCAGGTAGGCATCGGCAGGGCTTTCCAGATAGTCGCGGGTCCAAATGCCGAGTGTGACGCAACTGTCGAGCTGGTTGCGCGTGCATTGTGTGATCAGCTTTTGATAGGCTTCGTCGTCATAGTCTTCGGCGTATGCTGCCGGCAGCAGTCCGAGCAGAAGGGCAAACAGCAGGGAGGTTTTGGCGGGTTTCATGGTTTCTCAAGAACCTTTGTGCGGATAAGGGTTTGTCGGCGGTTTCGCAATCTGAATGCGGATATCTTTGAAGGCGATATCAACGTTAACCTATTCGGTTTTCCAAACGAGATTTGACTGCCGCCTAATCTGTTGCATCTTTGCAAAAGGTCGTCTGAAAACGTTCAGACGACCTTTGGGTTTTATTTGCAGGTTTTCATATTCAGGCTGCCGTAGCGGCCGACGATGTTGCGGATTTCCTGTGCGTCTTTTTCATCGACCGACATGAAGATGACGGTCATGCGGGAAACGCTGAGGGTGCTGTCGGCGGCGTTGCCTTTTTCGTCTTGTTCGACGATGCGCGCGCCGCCGAAACCTGCTGCGGACAGGCGCGAGATGAGGACTTGGGCGGAGGAGCGGCTTTTCATGACGCCGAGGCTGATTTCGCCGTTGTGAAGCGTGCCGTTGAAGCCTTTGTTGCCGAGGGCTTCGAGGCGGTTCATGGCTTCGCTGTCGGCAGGCAGCACGACGCGGAAGGTTTTGGCGGCGTGGTCTTTCGATGCGCCACGTTTTTCTACGGTGCGGCTGGCGGCATGCGGCCAACGGGTCAGCAGGCCTTTGATGCGGTGGTAGTCGTCTTCATCCAGGGTAACGCTGGCGTTAGACGTACATTGGCGGGCGGCGGCTGTGTTTTTGGCGGCGGGATTTTCGTTGACGGCAGCATTCGGATTGGTGTTTTCGGCGGCGGCTTTTTCTTTTTCGCGGCGGGCTTTTTCTTCACGTTCTTTTTTTTCTTTTTCGCGGCGCGCCTGTTCCTCTTCTTCTTTTTTCTTGCGTTCGGCTATGGCTTCTTCGGATTCGGGCTCGGGCAGGTCGGCTTGTGTTTCGTCGGTTTGCAGCCAGTCGGGTTGCGCATTGTCGGCAGGCGCGGGGGCTTGCTGCGGGCGCAGGGATTCGGGTTGGGCGAGTTCGTGGGCGCCGCCTTCTACGGGCGCGGCGTTGGGGGATTTGGCGTTGTTGAGGCGGTGCGTAATCATGCCGCCGAAGACGATGATGTTGAGTGCCACGAGGGCGGCGAAAAGCCATTTCATGAGTTGTTTTCCTTTTTTGTGTTTGGTTGCCGTTGCGGTGTGCGGGCGGTTTTGTGTTGTTATTGGTTGTGGCGGATCGGCGTCAAAGCCAACCGGCTGGAGTTTGCTGCGTCTGAAGGTCGTCTGAAAAGCGGTGTTGCGTTTCAGACGACCTTTTTGAATCTGTACTACGGTATTGCTGCTTATTCGGGCAGTTTATCGGTCTGTTCCTGCTCTTGCGCGACCCAGTTCAATAAGCCGTAAATGACGAGATTATCTACAATTTTTACTGTATTGTCCAAAACAAACTGCTTGGGCAGAGCGTTGACGACTTTGCTTGCGCCGCCGCCGGTGATGATGACGTCAACGGGTTTGCCTTCGCCCGTTTTTTGTTGCAGCCGCCCGTGCATCATGATGACGGCGCCGCAAACGGCATCCATCATGCCGCTGGTGATGGCGTTGGGCGTGGTAGTGGGGAAGGGGTACACTTTGCCGGCGGGGCGGTCGAGGTTGGCGGTTTTGGCGGCGAGGGCTTCTTTCATGAGGTGGAAGCCGGGCATGATGGTGCCGCCGAGGTAGTGGTTGTCTTCGGTGAGGGCGTCGGTGGTTACGGCAGTGCCGCAGCTGACGACGACGCAGGCGTTTTGGCTGAAACGGCGGCTGCCCAAGGTGTTGAACCAGCGGTCGGAGCCGTGTTCGGCGGGGTTGCGGTAGTGGTTGCGGATGCCGAGCGCCTGCGGCATGGAGGGCAGCCAGCGGACGGGCGCGGTCAGATGGGCTTCGACCAGGGCTTTTTTGAGGTCGCCGCACACGGCGCAGCCGATGATGCGGGTACGGTCGTCCGAACGCGCTGCCCATTCTTCGCCGAGCCTGCTCAAGTCGCGGTACGGTGCGCGGGTGACTTCGTTGAACACGCCGTTTTCCACCCATGCCCATTTGAGCTGGCTGTTGCCGCCATCGAGCAGGAGGAGGCGTTCGGGCGGGCGCGGCGCGGCGGCGCGGGGCGTGTCGTCGGGGCGCAGGCTGATTTCGCCGCTGACGACGGTTTGTTCGCCTGCGGCTGTCATCAGGTGCAACGCGCCTTGCGCATCGACGTTAAGTACGGTGCCTTCGTTTACGGTTTGCCCGTCGCGCAGGAGCAGGACGGGTTTGCCGTGGTCGCGGTGGGCGGTTTGGTATTCTTCGAGGAAGGGGGCGAACCCGTTTTGCGCGTATTGCGTCAGCACGGCATTGAGTTCGCCCAACAATTTGTCCAACAGCGTTGAAGCGGGAATGCAGTGTACGGAGGCGGTGCCGCGGGCAAGCTGCGCGTTGTGGAAAAGGGCTTGGACGGAGGCGGCGTGTTCAACTTCTTTGGGTAAGACGAAATTGATGCCGATGCCGATGACGGCGGCGGTTTTGCCCTCATTGCGGACGGTTTCGATCAGGATGCCGCCGAGTTTGTCCCTGCCAGCGACCAAATCGTTCGGCCACTTGATTTGTATGTCCAAACCCGATGCGGCTAAGGCGCGGCGGCAGGCGAGCGCGACGGCGGGGGCGAGCGAGCCGAGTTCGTGCTGCGGTTTGTCGAATACCCAGCCGAAGCTGAACATCAGGCATTCGCCCAGCCGGTGTGTCCACTTGCGTCCCTGCCGCCCGCGGCCTTTGGTTTGCAGATGCGCGACGCAGAGCGATTTATGGGCTTGTTCGGGCGAAGTGCGCGCCAGATTCAGGATTTCGTCGTTGCTGGACGTGCATTCGTGTTTTAAGGTCGTCTGAAAACCGCGTTCCGCGCCCAAGCGCTGCAAGGCTTCTTCATCAAACAAAGCAAGCGGGCGCACGAGCCGCCATTGCCCGTCGTGCTGGCGCAGCAGTCCGCGGATGTGTGCGGGCATCTGTTGCCAAAAGCCGTTGAGCTGGTGCGGCTTCACGCCCGCGATACGCGCGAGATGGGAAACGTGTTGCGGCAGACCGTCGGCAAGTTCCGCCAAAACCCGACTGTGCGGCAGTTTCAGCGCGGTCATTTGCCGCCCTCGGCTGCGCGGATTTTTTCCAGCGTTTTCGTGGTGGAAGTCTGGTGCAGGAACGGAATGGAAAATACTTTGCCGCCGCGCGCCAGCGTTTCTTGCGCGCCGACGATTTTTTCGACCGGCCAGTCGCCGCCTTTAATCAGGATGTCGGGTTTGATTTGCTCGATCAACTCGGCAGGCGTGTCTTCGTCAAACCAAGTGACCAAATCCACGCTTGCCAATGCCGCCGCTACCGCCGCGCGGTTTTCCAGCGGGTTGACGGGACGGTCGTCCCCCTTGCCCAAACGGCGCACGGACGCATCCGTGTTCAAAGCCAGCACCAACGCCGCCCCCGCCGACCGAGCCTGCGCCAGATAGGTAACATGCCCCCTGTGCAGAATATCGAAACAGCCGTTGGTAAACACCAGCGGGCGGGGAAGCGTGTGCAGACGTTGCGCCAATTCTTCGGGCGGACAGATTTTGCGTTCGAAATCGGGGAGGGACCAGTCAGACATAATCGGGATTCCGTCAGGGATAAACAGACAGGCGGTATGATACCGAAGCGGGCGGAAAAGGTAAATTTGAGGGGGAGGGTAAGGGGTCGTCTGAAAAGGCGGAATTCGACAAAATCGCCACTTTTGCGTTGTCCCTGTATGCGGCGGTTTGTTCGGCATCACGTCATGCAACCATGAACGATGAGCTTGGAAATGGAAAAAGCCGGAATCTGCGGGAAGCAGAATCCGGCTTGTCTAGGTCGTCTGAAAATGGCTAGGACATCCCCAAGGTTGGAAGGCGGTTTAACCCGGTTTCAGGTTTTCAGACGACCTTTTGTTCAGACAGTCAAACGATGGGTTTAATCGTCGTCGTAATCGTAGTAATCATCGTCCCAGTCGCGGTAGTGTTTGCGGTGGTGATGTTTATGTTTGTGTTTTTTGTAGTATGTATCGCGGTAGTACGGATCACCATAGCCGTAACTGTCGTAGCCGTAGTAGCGGGATTCGCGGTAACGGCGGTCGCGCAAGGCGATATCGTTGTCTTTTTGATTCATTTTTTTATTGTGGTAGGCGTAGGCGTTGCCTGCCAAACCGCCCGCCACTGCGCCGATGATTGCGCTTTGTCCGTCGTTGCCCAACAGGCCGCCCAAGGCTGCGCCTGCTGCTGCGCCGGCAAGGGTGGCTTTTTTCTGGTTTGCCGTGCCTCGCGCTTCCGCGTGGATGGCGGGGAGGCTGAGGCTGGCGGCGAGCAATACCGCCATAAGTGGTTTCATGGTCATTGTTTCTTCCTTTCGTGAAACACGGCAGATGCCGGAGTTATAGTGGATTAAAATAAAAATGAGACAAGGCGGCAACGCCCGCCGTGTACGGGTAGTACATAAGGGCGTTGGCAACGCCGTATCATTGCAATTTTAATCCACTATATTTTCATTATAATCAGCCCTTTGTTTACCTTCGCCCGCCTGTGGAAAATTAGCGTAAACAAATGTTGCTTTTGTTCGGTACGGTTACTCGGCTGATAGACGGAAAGCTTGGCCTGTCTTGGATTTGGCGGCAATAAAACGCCCCGAAGCCGCAATGCGGTTTCGGGGCGTTTGGGTTTCAGACGACCTGTGCGGTGTCTGCAACACTTGTTGGAAAAAAGCCTATTCTTCAGGCAGCCGCCATACGGACAGAATGAATCCGCCCCAGATGACGACGAGTGCGATAATCATCATGATGATGGCTGAGGTACTCATTCTTTGTCTCCTTGTTCATGTTCGTGTTCGTCTTTGACGTTGAAGTTTTGACCATGCTTCCAAGGCAGAAGCGACAGCACCACGGAGATGACAATCAGACCGATCGACATGCCCCAGCCGAAGACATTGAGGAAATCGCTGGGATATTTCGAGTAGTTTTCTTTAAGCAGGCCGATTGTGTCTTGGTACAACATATAGCCGAGCATGGCAACGGTAAAGATGACGCTGGCAGTCCAAATCGTACCGACGCGGACAGAGGAGAGCGCGTTTAGGTGGTTGCGCAGCTCGGGCAGTTTGCGCAGGACGACGATGGCCAAAACATAGACGAAGCCGGCGGCGACGATGCCGTAGGTGTTGACGAATTTGTCCAATACGTCCAAAACGGGCAGGCCGGTGGTCGTGCCGAAGAGCAGGGTGGAGATAATGCCCATCGGAATGCAGACGAGCAGGGTAGCGTTGACGCGGCCGATGTTCAATTTGTCCTGAATGGCGGCAACGATGACTTCGACGATGGAAATCATCGAGGTAATGCCTGCGAATACCAGCGAACCGAAGAACAATACGCCGATCAGCGCACCCATCGGAGCTTGGTTGATGATGGTCGGGAAGGCGATGAAAGCCAAACCGATGCCGCTGGAAGCAACTTGACTGACGGCTTGTCCATTGGCTTGTGCCATAAAGCCCAGCGCGGCGAATACGCCGATGCCGGCGAGCAATTCAAAGCTGCTGTTGGCAAAGCCGACAACCAAGCCGGTACCGCCCAAGTCGGTTTTTTTCTTCAGGTAGGAAGAGTAAGTCACCATGATGCCGAAGCAGATGGAGAGCGAGAAGAAAATCTGACCGTATGCAGCGACCCAGACTTTGGGATCGGAAAGTTTCGACCAGTTGGGCGTAAACAGCGCGTCCAAGCCCTTGGCCGCGCCCGGCAGCGTCAGCGAGATGCCGACCATGATGATGAACATAATCAAAAGCAGCGGCATGAAAAACGACGATGCGCCTGCCACGCCTTTTTGTACGCCCAAAGCCATGATGATGCAGGTAAACAGCCATACGCCGATCAGCGGGCCGACGACTTTGCCGACAAAATCCAAGCCTAAGGCTTCAGGACCTGCCATGTTCAAAAAGTCTTTAAAGAAAAACGCCTGCGGATCTGCGCCCCATGCCGCGTTCAGCGAGTAATACGCATAGCTTGCCGACCAGCCGATGATGACTGCGTAGTAGATACAGATGATGATATTGGCCATGACGTTCCACCAGCCCACAGGCTCGAACCAGCGGCCGAGGCGGCGGAAAGCCAGCGGTGGCGAGCCGCGGTAGCGGTGGCCGATGGCGTAGTCGATCAGCAGCAGCGGGATACCCGCAGTCAAGAGTGCGACCAGATAGGGTAGGAGGAACGCACCGCCGCCGTTTTCGAAGGCGATGTAGGGGAAGCGCCAAATGTTGCCCAGGCCGACGGCAGAGCCAATGGCGGCAACCATAAACGCGCGGCGGTTGCTAAACGTCGCGCGTTCGTTTGTTTTGGAATCAGACACGTTGATACCTCTTGCTTTGATGTGGTATGAAAACAGCCGCTTGGCGGCTTACGGTTATAGAAATGAGGTCTGACAGGGGTAATGTCGTCTGAAAAAACAGTCGGCTTGTGGCCTTTGTTTACAATCTATGGCTGTATCGTAAAAAAATTTAACAGGCTTGGCAAGTGGGGGAAACGGATTTTTTAGCTGTATTTCAGGCAGTTTGGGGAAGATGGGGGAAGATGGGATTTAGGATGGGGGCGTTTTTTCAGACGACCTGTTTTTTCAAAGGGGGGTATTTATAGTGGATTAACTTTAAATCAGGACAAGGCGACGAAGCCGCAGACAGTACAGATAGTACGGAACCGATTCACTTGGTGCTTCAGCACCTTAGAGAATCGTTCTCTTTGAGCTAAGGCGAGGCAACGCCGTACCGGTTTAAAGTTAATCCACTATATGTTCTTTGATAAGGAATGAGGTGCTTGCTCTCAACCATGTATTTTGCGTGAAAATATATTTTTTAATTTGTTTCGACTATAATGATATCGTTTTACATCTATATTGCGCGGAAAGTAATCTTTTTTATATTTCTTTATAAATCTTCTGATTTTCATCGAAAGGAATCTTCATGAAAAGATTTGGCAGCACTTTGTTTATCCTGGGTCTTTTAGCGTTCGGTTTGAATTATATGAATGCTGTGCCGAAAGTTTTAGCATGGATTTATAACTGGGGGGAAGATACTGCAATGTGGATTAAAGCAGGGATTACCGGTGGCGGCGCTCTGCTTTGGTTGTTGGGTCATTTTGCCGAAAAAGGCGGGCAAGAAGCGTTGGAAGAAGACGACGAATAAATTTGAGCGTCAACGCTGCGGCTGTTGCGGATATGCACTGGCGCAGCGCTTCTAAAAAGAAAGATATAGTGGATTAACTTTAAACCAGTACGGCGTTGCCTCGCCTTAGCTCAAAGAGAACGATTCTCTAAGGTGCTGAAGCACCAAGTGAATCGGTTCCGTACTATCTGTACTGTCTGCGGCTTCGTCGCCTTGTCCTGATTTAAAGTTAATCCACTATAAAAGGTCGTCTGAAACAGGTTTGGGCTTAATTTGCCAAGCTTGTTTCAGACGACCTTTCGGTTTATCCGCTCACGCTGGATTCTGCGGTTTTATTTTTTCATCGCATCAGTCAAGGCTTTGACGTTGTAGCGGTACATGCCGATGTAAGTATTGGCAGGTGCGCCGCCGAGTGCGTCGGAGTAGAGTTTGCCGCTGACGTTGACGCCGGTTTCTTTGGCGATGCGGTCAACCATGCGCGTGTCTTTGATGTTTTCAGTGAACACGGCTTTGATGCCTTCGCGTTTGATTTGGCGGATGATGGAAGCCACTTGTTTGGCGGACGGCTCGGCTTCGCTGCTCACGCCTTGCGGGGCGATGAACTCGATATTGTAGCGTTTGCCCATGTAGGAGAACGCGTCGTGTCCGGTCAGGACTTTGCGCTTGGCGGCGGGAACGGCGTTAAACGCAGCTTGAGCGTCGCTGTGCAGTTTTTTCAGTTGCACTTGGTAGTTGCCCAAGCGTTGTTGGTAATAGGTTTTGCCTTCGGGGTCTGCCTGAATCAGGGCGTTGGCGACGTTTTGGGCGTAGGTCGTCATCAAGACGGGGTCGTTCCAGACGTGCGGGTCAAATTCGCCGTGGTCGTGGTGGTGGCCTTCGTGGTCGTGATGATGTTCGCCTTCTTCGGCTTTAAGCGCCTGTATGCCTTTGGCTGCTTCGGCGAAGGGAACTTTGCTTTGTTTGACGGCACGCTGCACGTCAGCCGCTTCCAAGCCCAAGCCATTGAGCAGGACTAATTTTGCACCGCGGATTTTTTTGATGTCGCCGCTGGTCATGTGGTAGGCGTGGGTGTCTTGGTTGGCACCGACCAAATTTTGCACGGCAACACGGTCGCCGCCGATTTGTTTGGTAACGTCGCCCAAAATGCTGAAGCTGGTAACGACGTTCATCGGGACTGCATAAACTGCGCCGGACATTAATGCAGCGATGACGCCGAGTTTCCAATGTTTCATGTTTTCTCTCTCCAGATTGATATAACGTAACATTTTTATTTTAAAACAGTGGGACGGAATCTTCAAGCAGCCTCCGCTTAAGAACGCGCTTTATGCCTTGAAAACGGGGGATTTGAGGAGGAGGGCAGGGGTTTGTTAATTTATTATGAAATCAGAAATGGAATTGTATTTATTGATTTTTAAGATAAAAGAGAAGGAATGGCGGGGAGTTTTGTTGCGTGATGTAGCGGATTTTGGTTAGAGATTATCTTTTTCAAATAAATAAAATCAGGAAGATGCAGGTTTTCCCTTTTTTGAGAGAGCGGGAAACCAAGATTAAATGCGTATATTTTAAATATAATTGAAATATAAATTTCCTTATATGGTATTTTTTAGAACAAAATAATTCATTATCTTTTTGGGATAAAAATAAGCAGATATGATTGAATAAGATTTGTTTGATAAAATGTTAATTACATCGCACTACAAATTTGCTATAATGTGCGAATCAGTTAACCACCCTATACCCCAAAAGGAAAAACCATGGGCATTAAAGTCGCCATTAACGGATATGGCCGCATCGGCCGCCAAGTATTACGCGCCATCTACGATTACAACCTGCAAGACCAACTTGAAGTCGTCGCCGTCAACGCCAGCGGCAGCCTCGAAACCAACGCCCATCTGACCAAATTCGATACCGTCCACGGCCGCTTTAATGCCGACATTTCCCACGATGCGACCCACCTCATCATCAACGGCCGTAAAATCCCGTTCTTCTCCACCCGCAACCCTGCCGAACTGCCCTGGCGCGACTTGGGCGTGGACTTGGTGATGGAATGCACCGGCTCGTTTACCAGCAAATCCAAAGCCAATGCCCATCTCGAGAGCGGTGCGAAAAAAGTGCTGATTTCCGCACCGGGCGAGGCTGACGTTGATGCGACCATCGTCTACGGCGTGAACGACGATGTGATTACCGACGACATGACCGTCATCTCCAATGCTTCCTGCACCACCAACTGCCTCGCCCCCGTCGCCAAAGTATTGAGCGAAAACATCGGCATCGTCAAAGGCGCGATGACCACCATTCACGCCCTGACCAACGACCAAACCGTGACCGACGTGCGCCATAAAGACTTACGCCGCGCCCGCAGCGGTGTGGAAAACATGATTCCGACCAAAACCGGCGCGGCGAAAGCCGTCGGTTTGGTCTTGCCCGAATTGAAAGGCAAACTCGACGGCCTTGCCATCCGCGTGCCGACTGTCAATGTTTCATTGGTGGATTTGAGCTTCCAAGCCGCGCGCGATACGAGTGTCGAAGAAATCAATGCGCTGATGAAGGCCGCCTCAGAAGAAGGTCGTCTGAAAGGCGTGTTGGGCTACAACACGCTGCCGCTGGTGTCTATGGACTTTAACCACACCACCCAAGCCAGTACCTTTGACGCAACGTTGACCAAAGTAACCGACGGCAACATGGTCAAAGTGTTCGCTTGGTACGACAACGAGTGGGGCTTCAGCTGCCAAATGCTGAATACCGCTCGCCGTATGTTCGGTTTGGAAGTGCGCCCGTTTGAATAAAACGGATGGTTTGATACGCTAAAAGGTCGTCTGAAAACTTGAATTGCCCGGCAAAATTTGGGCGCGTATAAGAGATTGTTCGGACGTTTTCTATAAGCCGGGTTCTGTATATTGCAGGACTCGGCTTTTTTAATTTCAAACTGCAACACTCATGGTTGTCGTCATACCTAAAAAGATGAAGCACCTAGTTGCAGGCAGGAATAAAAAAACTGCACCTTTGTGAAGGTGCAGTTTACGGATTTCAGACGACCGACTGATTGATTTTATCCTTAACGTTGTAAGTTTTTTGGGAAAGGTTTTTTCTGTGAGACAGGTGCAAACTCAAACACTTTCTTGCGTGCATTCCATTGTAGCGGACGGATACAATTTTGATATTGTGCGCGTACTTTACCGCGTGTGTCTTCGCCGCATAGCTCTCCGCCCACGCCTAAATAAAGTTTGTTGTCGATGATTTTTGTTCCGACTGCGCCATGAAGAAATGCCTGTTTGGCAGAACCATCCGGCTGGCCTGCAAAAACAGTGACCGCCCAGCCGCCGGAGCCGCCCAGATCAGGTGCGTTGGCGCAGGTGACCTTGCTCATGTCGTAGACAAAATCATGATAACCGTCGTTATTCAAATCGATAATATCCAAAGCTTGACCAACAGAGAATTTTCCCCCCATTTCACGGCAGGTTTGTTTATCTTCATTGATGGCTTCCTGTACTTTTTTAGGAATTGCTATGGGTGCGCGTTCGGCGGCAGCAAATTGCATACTTGCTATGAATACTGCCGCTAAAAGCAGTTTTTGCATGATTTTCTCCGAATTAGGCAAAATTGGTCGGCTGTATCAGGTATCCATGCTTGTTGCCATACTGAGTTTTCAGACGACCTAAACCAAGATTTATGGTGTTGCGACTGTAAATGTAACATCCACATGATCTTTTTGCTGTTTCAATTCGAAACAATCGAATCCCTCGCTATTTACGCAAACATTGACTATTTTTTTGCCGGTCCATTGAATGGAGGTTTCCGTTTCTTCGTTTATTTGACGTTTCATATTACGGGTTGGCAGGGTTTTGGGCAGTACTCCGTTTCCCCCCTCTTTTTTTAAAGCAGCAGTATAAGCGTCAGATAAAGAGTTACCTGAATAACGGCATTTGGTTACGCCTAATTCTGTTCCATCCCATTTCTGTTTGCCGCAGGAGAGTTTGGCTCCGCCGGCATTTGCGGCAGCAGTGGTCAGAAGCAGGGCAACAGCCAATACAATTTGTTTTTTCATCAACATTCCTTCAGATCATAGACGTAGATTGCATAAAAAAGATTCTAGTCGTCTGTCCTGTCAGGGTTTCAGACGACCTTTTAAATCTATTACAGTTTCACCGAATGCTCGCGCGTTTCATGGAACACGATGTCTGGCCAGCGTTCTTGCGTGAGTCCCAAATTCACGCGGTTGGGGGCGAGGTAGGCGAGGTTGCCGCCTGCGTCTATCGCCAGATTGCCCGCATTGGCTTTTTCAAACTCTGCCAGTTTTTTCTTGTCGTCGCACGATACCCAGCGCGCCGACCAGATGGATGCGTTGTCGAACACGGCTTCTACGCCGTATTCGTTGGCGAGGCGCGAGGTAACGACTTCAAACTGCAACACGCCGACCGCGCCCAAAATCAAATCTGCGCCGCTCATCGGTTTGAAGACCTGTACTGCGCCTTCTTCACCGAGCTGTTGCAAGCCTTTTTGCAGTTGCTTGATTTTCAGCGGGTTTTTGATGCGGACGCTGCGGAACAGTTCGGGCGCGAAGAAGGGGATGCCGGTGAATGCCAGTTGTTCGCCTTCGGAGAAGCTGTCGCCGATTTGGATGTTGCCGTGGTTCGGGATACCGATGATGTCGCCCGCGTAGGCTTCTTCCACCAGCTCGCGGTCGTGCGACATGAACGTAACCACGCTGGAGGCGGCGATTTCGCGGTTGATGCGCAGGTGTTTCATCTTCATGCCGCGCTCGAATTTGCCGGAGCAGACGCGCAAAAAGGCGATGCGGTCGCGGTGTTTCGGGTCCATATTGGCTTGGATTTTAAAGATAAATCCGGAAAACTTCGGCTCGTCCGGTTCGACCATGCGCACGGTCGCGTCGCGCGGTTTCGGCGCGGGCGCCCAGTCGATCAATGAATTGAGGATTTCCTGAATACCGAAGTTGTTAATCGCCGAGCCGAAGAACACGGGCGTGAGTTCGCCGGCGAGAAATTCGTCGAGATTAAACTCGTTGGAAGCCGCCTGCACCAATTCGATTTCGTCGCGCAACTGCTGGATTTCCAACGGAAAGCGTTGTTCCAATTCAGGATTGTCGATGCCTTTGATGATGTCGAACTCGTGCGGCAGGCGTTCGCCGCCCGCTTCAAAGAGATAGATTTCGTCGTTCAGGATGTGGTACACGCCCTTGAAGTTTTTGCCCATGCCGATCGGCCAAGTAACGGGCGCGCAGCGGATTTGCAGGATGTTTTCCACTTCGTCCAGCAATTCCAAAGAATCGCGCACTTCGCGGTCGTATTTGTTCATGAACGCAACAATCGGCGTATTGCGCAGGCGGCAGACGTTCAAGAGTTTGATGGTTTGCGCTTCCACGCCTTTTGCTGCGTCGATGACCATCAACGCGCTGTCAACGGCGGTCAAAACGCGGTAGGTGTCTTCTGAGAAGTCTTGGTGTCCCGGCGTGTCCAAGAGGTTGACGGTGTGGTCTTTGTAGTCGAACTGCATCACTGATGAAGCGACGGAAATGCCGCGCTGCTTCTCGATTTCCATCCAGTCGGAAGTGGCGAATTTACCGGTTTTCTTGCCTTTTACCGTACCCGCGCTCTGAATCGCGCCTGAAAACAGCAAGAGTTTTTCGGTCAGCGTGGTTTTACCCGCGTCGGGGTGGGAGATGATGGCAAACGTGCGGCGGCGGCGCACTTGGTCGAGGATTTCTTGGGACATGGGCTTTCTTTGCAAAAAGGTTCAGGCCGCTTTTCCGACGGCCTGAGAAAGGATTGAGATGGCGGGGATTGTACAAAAAAACATTAATCGGTTCAATGATTAGGGGATAAAAAAGGTCGTCTGAAAATTTTCAGACGACCTTTTCACGATTGCGGATTAAGCCTTGTCGTGGAATTCGTGGAATTCATATTGGTAGGACAAGCCTTTGCCTGCTTTTTTCTGCGCCAGATAATCGTCGTAAACGGCGCGGATTTCTTTGCGCAAGAGGAATAGGGCGATTAAGTTGGGGATGACCATGAAGCCGTTGAACATATCGGACAGGCTCCAAACCAAATCGACTTTGCCCAGCGTACCCAACACGATAGCCAGCAGCACAAGCGCGCGGTAGATGCCCAAGTGTTTTCCTCTGAAGAGGAAGCGGATGTTGGACTCGCCGAAGTAGTACCAGCCGATGATGGTGGTGAAGGCGAAGAAGGTCAGGCAGACGGCGAGCAGTTGCGAACCGAAGCCGGGGAAGGCTTTACTGAAGGCAAATTGGGTCACCGCCGCGCCTTGTTCGCCGGAAAGGTTGGCATCGGTCAGGAGGATAATCAGTGCGGTGGCGGTGCAGACCAAGATGGTGTCGATGAAGACGCCGATAAATGCCGCCAAGCCTTGTTGAACAGGGTGGTTCACGTCGGCGGTAGCGTGCGCGTGCGGTGTCGAACCCATACCCGCTTCGTTGGAAAACAGCCCGCGTGCCACGCCGTAACGGACGGCTTCGCGCATACCGATACCCGCTGCGCCGCCTAACACGGCTTCGGGATTGAAGGCGGCGGTAAAGATGTGGTTGAACATCGGTACGATGTGGTCGGAGAATTCAAACAGGATAACGACCGCGCACAAAATATAGATAATCGCCATAAACGGTACGACGAATTGGGCGATGTTGGCGATGCGGTTTACGCCGCCGACGATAATCATGCCCGCAAGGACGGCGAGGGTGATGCCCACTGCCAAAGCCGGTACGTTAAAGGCGATGGTAACGGAGGAGGCGATGGAGTTTGCCTGCGTGGCGTTACCGATAAAGCCCAGCGCGATAATCAGGGCGATGGAGAAGAAGCCCGATAAGAAACGCGCCGCGCCACGCCCGATTTTCGGGGTCAGGCCGTGCGTGATGTAGAACGCGGGGCCGCCGATGTATTTGCCGTGGCTGACGACGCGGTATTTTTGCGCGAGCAGGGCTTCGGCGAAAATCGTGGACATCCCCAAAACGGCGGAAAGCCACATCCAAAAAATCGCGCCCGGCCCGCCTGCGGTAATGGCGGTTGCCACGCCGGCGACGTTGCCCGTGCCGATTTGGGCGGAGACGGCGACAGCGAGCGCTTGGAATTGCGACAAAGATTTATCGTCTTTGTCTTTTTTGGAAAACAAACCGCCAAAGACGGATTTGAGGCCTTCGCCAAATTTGGTAATCTGCGGCGCACCCAGATAGAGTGTGAAAAACAGGCCGATGCCCAAAAGGGCGTAAATCAGCAGGTAGTCCCACAGAATCAGATTGACTGCGCCCACCAGTGCAGACAATGTTTTTTCCATAATTACAAACCTTATATTGAAAAATGAACAGATGACGGCATCCGGCGGCGGTTACTCCGTTGAATGCCGTTGTGTCGGACGGCGCGGCGAGCAGGCCGGCTTCGTCCGTTTCGCCCCAAGTTGTCAACAATCCTGAAGCAGGCCTGCATGATACCGTAAACCTTTTGTGAGGCAAACGAAAAAAAAAGGGTCAGGTTTGGGCAAAGACAAGATTTTTGCGTTTGTCGGGCGCTATCGGCGTTTTCAGACGACCTTTTAGGCAGAATGCAGGGTCGTCTGAATATTTTAGGTATATTCAACCTATGTTAAAATGCGCCCTTTGAAAATGAGCAAGAGCCCGCCGGATAAGGCGGAAAATCGAAAGGAATCCATATATGGCAGGTCATAGCAAGTGGGCGAATATCCAGCATAAAAAAGCCCGTCAAGATGCCAAACGCGGCAAAATCTTCACCCGTTTGATTAAAGAAATCACCGTTGCAGCCCGTATGGGCGGTGGCGATCCCGGCGCCAACCCGCGCCTGCGCCTGGCTTTGGAAAAAGCCGCCGAAAACAATATGCCCAAAGACAACGTGCAACGCGCCATCGACAAAGGTACGGGCAACTTGGAAGGCGTGGAATACATCGAGTTGCGCTACGAAGGCTACGGCATCGGCGGCGCGGCGCTGATGGTGGACTGCCTGACCGACAACAAAACCCGCACCGTCGCCGACGTGCGCCACGCGTTCACCAAAAACGGCGGCAACTTGGGTACTGACGGCTGCGTCGCGTTCAACTTCGTGCATCAAGGTTATTTGGTGTTCGAACCCGGCGTTGACGAAGACGCGCTGATGGAAGCCGCTCTGGAAGCCGGTGCGGAAGACGTGATTGCCAACGACGACGGCTCCATCGAAGTCATCACCGCTCCGAACGATTGGGCGGGCGTGAAAGCGGCATTGGAAGCCGCAGGCTACAAATCCGTTGACGGCGACGTCACCATGCGCGCCCAAAACGAAACCGAACTCTCCGGCGAAGATGCCGTCAAAATGCAGAAACTGATTGATGCGCTGGAAGATTTGGACGACGTGCAGGACGTTTACACCTCCGCGGTGTTGAATCTGGATTAATAGGAAAGATCGAAAGCAGACCTGTTGGGTCTGCTTTTTTTGCGTCTGGGATTTTTGGCGGGTTGTTTGTTGGAATCTTTAATGGCTCGTGGGCAAAGCCCACGCTACAAAGTTTCTTGGCAACACAAGTTCCGTAGCGTGGACTCTGTCCACGAAAATGATGAACACACAAAGGTTGTCTGAAAAACTCAATGCAGGTTTTCAGACGACCTTTTATGTTTGAAATGCCTACCGGTTTTGGCTGGCGCGGTATCCGTAGCGTGGGTTCTACCCACGGAAATAATGGGCGGATAGGTCATCTGAAATTTTGATTGGATCGTGGGCATAGCCCACGCGACAAAGTTTCTTGGCGACACAAGTGCCGTAGCGTGGACTCCGTCCACGAAAACGATAGACGCAAAGGTCGTCTGAAAGCCCGATGTAAGTTTTCAGACGACCTTTTATGTTTGGACTGCCTATCGGTTTTGGCTGGCGCGGTAGAAGGCGATGAGGCCGTTGGTGGAGCTGTCGTGCTGCGGGTTGCCGCGGTCGAGTTCGGGTTCGATGGTTTTGGCGAGTTCTTTGCCGTATTCGACGCCCCATTGGTCGAAGGGGTTGATGCCCCAAATCGCGCCTTGGACGAAGGTGCGGTGTTCGTATGCCGCCATGAGCATGCCGAGGCGGCGGGGGTCGGTGGCGCTGAGGAGGAGGCTGTTGCTCGGGCGGTTGCCGGGGAATTCTTTTTGCGGGGCGAGGCGTTCGCGTTCGGCTTCGGGCAGGTCGGCAAGTTCGGCGCGGGCTTCTTCGAGGGTTTTGCCTTTCATCAGGGCTTCGGCTTGGGCAAATGCGTTGGCGACGGTGAAGCGGTGTTGGCGGTTGATGCCGTAGGCGGTGGTCATGGGGACGATGAAGTCGCAGGGGATGAGCCGTGTGCCTTGGTGGAGGAGTTGGAAATAGGCGTGCTGGCAGTTGACGCCTTCTTCTCCGAAGACGATGCCGCCTGTGGCGTGGGGGACGGGACGGCCGTCGGCGGTGCGGTTTTTGCCGAGGCTTTCCATGTCGAGCTGGTTGAGCCACGAGGGGAGGTGGCGCAGGTTGTGGCTGTATGGGACGGCGGTTTGTCCGTCGGCGTGCTGGAAGTTGTTGTACCAGATGCTGATGAGCGCCATGAGGATGGGGATGTTGCGGCGGTAGGGGGTTTGGAAGAAGTGGGTGTCCATGGCGTGCGCGCCGGCGAGGAGTTCGCGGAAGCGGTCGGTGCCGACGGCGACCATGACGGGCAGGCCGATGGTTGACCAGACGGAATAACGTCCGCCGACCCAGTCGAACATGGCGAAGACGTTGTCGGGGGCGATACCGAAGTTTCGGGCTGCGGCAACGTCGGAGGAGATGGCGCAGAAGTGGCGGTAGATGCCGGATTCGGGCAAACCTGCGTCCCGATACCAGGCGCGGGCGGCGTAGGCGTTGAGCAGGGTTTCGGGTGTGCGGAAGGATTTGCTGGCGATGCTGAATACGGTGGTTTCGGGTTTGAGGTGGGCGAGTGTGCGGCTGATGTCGGCGTCGTCTGAATTGCTGACGAAGTGGACGCGGATGTTTTGTCGGTAGGCTTTGAGGGCTTCTACGCACATTCTGGGACCGAGGTCGGAGCCGCCTATGCCGATGTGGACGAAGTCGGTGATGGGTTTGTCGGTGATGCCCCTGTGGCTGCCGTTGTTGAGTGATTCGGCGAAGGCGAGGGCGCGGTCGAGTTCGCGGTGGATTTTGGGGAGGATGTTTTCGCCGTCAACGTAAACGGGCGCGGCGTCGGGCGGCAGGCGCAAGGCGGTATGGAGGACGGCGCGGTGTTCGCTGAGGTTGATTTTTTCGCCGTTTTGCATGGCGTGCATCTGTCCGGCTAGGGGCGAGGCTTCGGCAAGGCGGCACAAGAGTTGCAAAGTGTCTTCGCCGAGGCGGTTTTTGCTGTAATCGAAGAGGAGGCCGTCGAGGGTTTCGTGCATATTGCCGAAGCGGTCGGGTTCGGCGGCGAAGCGGTCGCGTAGGTGGATGTGTTGTGTGTCGAGCCGGTGTTGTTCAAGGGCTTGCCATGCTTCGGTAAATGCGGTCATCGGGTTTCCTTCGGAATTGGGTTCGCCCCGCTCATTCGGGGGATGTGATTCAGTTATAGATTGTCGTTGTAGTGATTGGTTCGATAGGGTAAATATTTATGTAGTCGTATGTAGTTTAACAAAGGGGCGCGGGTTTGGCGAATGCGGGGAGCCAGCTTGGTTAAGAATTGTATGCAATATGCAATTTATATGATTGATTTTTATCAAAGTTCTGTAAATTTTTCGGTATGACACCGATGTCAGGTGTGATATGCTTCGTAATCAAATGAAACAGGGATGAGGCGGGAGTCGTAAGATGGCTACAATTTATGATGTTGCTGCTTATGCGGGCGTCTCACCCAAAACGGTCAGCCGCGTCATCAACGGCGATGCGCCGGTCAGCGATAAAACCCGTGCAAAAGTCGAAACAGCGATTGCGGCTTTGGGTTATATCCCGTCTTCGGCGGCGCGGGTGATGCGGTCGAACCGCTCGGACTTGGTCGGACTGATTACCGGCGCCATCTCGCGCACGGGCGAATACGGCGGGGTACACGGTCTGCCGGATATGTTTTTAATCAAAGGCATCCAGCAGAAAATCCGCGAAGCGGGCAAAACGCTGATGATTGCGGATACGGACAACCGCTACGAGCAAATCGACCCTTTGGTCAGGACGTTTATGGAACACCGCGCGGAAGGCATTTTGTATGTAACCGAATCGCACCGCGAAATCGTCCTGCCCGAAATGCACAACCGCTGCCCGATGGTTTTGGTCAACTGTTTCGACGCGGCGGGTACGCCGTCGGTTTTGCCGGACGATGAGCGCGGGCAATACGATTTGGTACGCAACATCATCCGTCACGGACACCGCCGTATCGCCTATATCACCTTGCAGGCAGGCGCAGAAGCGACGCGGCTGCGTTTGGCGGGCTACCGCCGCGCTTTGGACGAATCGGACATGGTGTTCGATCCTGACTTGGTGCAAACCGGCATCACCGACTTTGCCAACGACAGCGAACCTTTGATTGCGGCAGTGTTGAAGCTGTTGTCGCTTGCCGACCCGCCGACGGTCATTTGCTGCGGCAACGACGAAATGGCGGTCCGCGTTTACGGCATTTTGAGGACGCGCGGCGTGCGCGTTCCGGAGCAGGTATCGGTGGCAGGTTACGACAACCACAGCGCGATTGCCGAAACCCTGTTCCCGCCGCTGACCAGCACCGAGCTGCCCTATATGCGCATGGGCGCGCTGGCGGCGGAAATCCTGTTCGACATTATTGAGACCAAAGAAACCGCCCGTCCGCCCGTTCGGGTTGTCGGAGAAACGATTTGGCGGCAGTCGGTCACGGCATTGAAGTAAAACATTCTTTCAGACGACGTCTGCATCATGAGGCAGGCACAATACGACAATAAAAGGTCGTCTGAAAACACAAACAACACATCATACTATCCATTTGCAACGTATCGACACGATACGCCCAAAAATAAAGAAAGCGGCCCAACCGCTTCGACTATGCAGTGTTTCCCGCAGTTTGTTGTTCCATGTTTTCTTCTTATAAAGTCCAGGAGTCGCTTCAAAATGAAGATTTCCCCACAAGTATCCCTGACGCTTCGCCAGATTATGCTGATGAACTTCGGCTTCTTCGGCATTCAATACAGCTTCGGTTTGCAGCAAACCGCCATCAACCCGATTTTCAGTTTCTTGCAAGCTGACCCTGCAAAACTGCCTTATCTCAATATGGCAGGACCGATTACCGGTTTGCTGGTGCAGCCCCTTATCGGTGCCATGAGCGACCGCACATGGATTCCCGGACTCGGCCGCCGCCGTCCGTATTTCCTGCTCGGCGCCATCGGTTGCAGCTTGTGTCTGTTCTTCTATCCGCACGTTACCGCATTGTGGGTTGCCGTATTGCTGCTGTGGCTCTTGGACATCAGCAACAATACCGCCATGGAGCCTTTCCGCGCCTTCATCGCCGATACCGTTCCCGAACGCCAGCAATCCACCGGCTTTTTGATGCAGTCCGTGTTTACCGGCTTGGGCATTACCCTTGCCAACATATCGCTCTATGCCTTCAAGAAAATCGACTGGTTGAACCAAACCTCCGAAGCGGGTATCCCCTACTGGGTATTCGGCTCGTTCTATATCGGCGCCGTCTGCTCCATCGGCTCTGTTTTAGTAACCGTATTGTCCACCCCCGAACATGAGCCGTCTCCTGAAGAGCTGGCGGCGATTAAAGCCCAATCCGGCGGTCCTGTTGAAGCCATTAAAGAAATTTACCATGCTATTAAAGACATGCCGAAACCCTTGTGGCAGCTCGCTTCGGTTTACCTCTTCCAATGGTACGCACTCTTCATCTACTGGCAATACATCTCCCACAGTCTCGCCAAATCTATATGGAATGCTACCTCTGCCAACAAAGTTGCATATGAGGACGCAGTGGCATGGACCGGTGTGGTCAATGGCTTTTACAACGTCGTGACCTTTATTTCTGCCTTCGGGTTGATGTGGATGGCGCGCAAATACGCCGCCAAATACGTCCATGCCTTTGCCGTTACCCTTGCCGCACTCGCCCTTTTGGCGATTCCGCATGTTACCGATAAAAACATGATGCTCGCCCCGATGATCGGCTTCGGTATCGGCTGGGCAAGTATGATGGGCGTGCCGTTTATGATTGTCGTGCATTCCATCCCGAAAGAGCGCTACGGCGTGTATATGGGCATCGTCAACATGATGATTGTGATTCCGATGCTGATCCAAACCCTTACCTTCAGTAAAATCTATGAGAACTTGCTCGGCGCCGACCCGGGACATGCCATGACTTTTGCCGGTGTCCTCCTTATCATCGCCGCCGTACTGACCCTGACCATCAAAACGTCAAACAAACCTTATGGCGTAGAATCGGCAGGCTGATTCAAACAGTTGCGACAAGGTCGTCTGAAAACTGAACTGGCCCCCAAATCTTGGACACTCATAAAAGCCTA
>CAUSOO010000039.1:0-21779 GCA_963533245.1 uncultured Neisseria sp. | reverse complement strand
CTGTCCCGCTTCATTCGGCCGTCAGATCAGGATGCATGGGGAGACCTATGTGGAAAGGTCGTCTGAAAAGGTGGCGGGCGGCAATACTGCCTTAGTGTGCGCAGTGAGAAGGCTCGTTATTGGAAACGACTGCCTTGCCGGCGCACTATGCCGACTACGTCTCCACCAAATAGCGCGTTGACATCCGTTTCGTCAAATACGTATTTAGTGTGGCAAAAGTCGCAATCGATTTGGATACTGCCTTGCTCTGCAACAATACCGCCAACTTCTTCTCCGCCTAACATAAGCAGCATATCGCTGACTTTGCCGTGTGAGCAGGTGCAGGCAAATTCGATAATTTCGGGATCGAAAACACGCGGCGGGGTTTCATGATAGAGCCGATAGAGAACGTGTTGTGCGTCTAGGGCAGTTAGCTCTTTCGGTGTCAGCGTTTGGGTCAGTGTGCTGATGAGTTCCCATGATTCGGTGTCTAGTTCTTCTTCGGGCAGACGTTGTACCAGCAATCCTCCGCTGACATGATCTGAAGCGGCGAGAACGATGTGGGTATCGAGTTGCTCGGAACGTTTGATATAGTTCATGAGCATTTGGGCGATATTGTCGCCTTCAAGCGGGACAACGCCTTGCCAAGGTTCGGCATCTTTGGGTTGATGTGTGAGTACGAAAACGCTGTTGCTGCCCAAAAGGTCGGTCAGGCTTTCGTCATCATGGATGTCGGCGGTTTCATCCCAGCGGGCGGTAGCGCGAACGGTGTTGTCTGATGTGGCTTCGACCACAAGCATTTTCAGACGACCTTGTCCCTGTACTTGGACAATGAGCGTGCCTTCGTTTTTAAGGTTGCTGGAGAGAAGCGCACCTGCAGCGAGGAGTTCGCCTAATGCCCGGCGGATGGCGGCAGGGTAGTGTTTTTGTCCGGCGATGTGTTCCCACACGTTTTCAAGGCGGACGTGCAGACCGCGCACAGGCATATCGTCAAAGATGAAACGCGTGCGGATATCAGCATGGTTGATGTCGGTTTGCGGCATAAATTCCTCTGTTTTTCTGAATGATGGGTTGACGGCTATATGGTTGCGCTTGCAGAGAAATCAAGGGACTTTATAATCTGTCTTGCGTTCTTAACCTTTTGCTTTTAATCGCCATGTTCTACCTCTACCAATCCAACCGCCTCGAATCGCTAGCCGCCCTGTTTGCCGGAATCCAAAGGGTCAGGCCGCTTGAGTCTGCTTTGGCGGCGGAACAGATTGTGGTACAGAGTCAGGGGATGCGGCGTTATTTGAGTGTTTATCTGGCGCGCGAACTGGGGGTGGCGGCGAATTTGCAATTCAGCCTGCCGGCGGGTTTGACGTGGCAGTTGATGCAGAAGCTGATTCCCGATATTCCCGCGCTCAGTCCGTTTTCGCCGGAAGTGATGCGTTGGCGGCTTTTGGATTTGTTCCGCAGCGAGCGTTTTCAGACGACCTCTGAGTTTGAAAACGTCCGCTCTGTCTTGCAAAGCTATTTGGGCAGCGGCGAGTCGGCGGATTATCAGTTGGCGGGGCAGTTGGCGGATATTTTCGACCAGTATTTGGTGTACCGGCCGCAGTGGATTGATGCCTGGCAGGAAGGCAAACTTCTGGGGCTGGGCGAGGACGAGGTCTGGCAGGTGCAGCTTTGGCGCTATTTGGACGACGGCAACCAATCCGCGCCGCACCGTGTGGCGCTGTGGGAAAAGCTGCTGTCGTCTTTGGATAAGGCGCACCTGCCCGAACGGTTTTTCGTGTTCGGCATTTCGACGATGGCGCCGATGTATTTGCAGCTTTTGCAGAAAATTTCGGAACATTGCGATGTATTTGTGTTCGCGCTCAATCCGAGCGGCCAGTATTGGGGCAATGTGATTGAGGCGGCGCAGCTTTTGAAGGGCGGCGACGATGCGGATTTGTCGCAAACGGGGCATCCACTCTTGGCGTCGCTGGGCAAGCAAGGGCGTGATTTTTTTGATTTTCTGACGGAAATCGGCTTGGAGGAGCAGCCTGTGTTTGAAGAAGTTTCAGACGACACGCTGCTGCACTGCCTGCAAAACGACATTCAAAACCTGCGGATGCCGTACCACGGGCAGGCTACGCACTCTGAACACAGCCGCGCGGATTTGCTGGGCGACGGCTCCGTCCGTATCGTGCCGGCACACAGCCCCCTGCGCGAATTGCAGATTTTGAAAGACAAGCTGTTGCGGATTCTGCACGAACATCCCGACTGGCAGCCGCACGATATTGCCGTTTTGACGCCGAACATCGAGCCGTACAGCCCGTTTATCGAAGCGGTGTTCGGGCAGGCGCAGGGCGGGGCGCAGGCTTTGCCGTATTCGGTATCGGACGTGAAACTCAGCCGCCGCCAGCCGCTGCTTTACGCGCTGGAGCAGACGCTGGATTTGCTGGAAAGCCGGTTTGAAGTCGATAAAGTGCTGCCGCTGTTGGAAAGCGGTTTGGTGCTGCGCCGTTTCGGGCTGACGGCGGACGATTTGCCGCTGCTGCACGACACCATTGCCGAATTGAATGTGCATTGGGGTTTGGACGGAACGATGCGCGGTGCGGCGGACAATCTGTTCACTTGGCAGCAGGCGTTGGAACGCATCGTGTTGGGCTGGATGCTGCCCGACGACGGCAGCCCGCTCTGGCAAAACGTCAGCGCGTGGCACGGCGATGTCAACCGCCTCGATGTATTCGGCCGCTTTGCCGCCTTCATCCGCACGCTGTCCCGCCTCGCCGCCGAGTGGCGTAAACCCGCAGCGGCGGAGGAATGGACTGAACGCTGCCGCGATTTGGTGCAGTCATTGTTCCTGCCCGATGCCGACGACCAATACGCCTTGCAGCAGTTCGAGCAGGCGTTGGCAAAATGGCAGGAAGAAACCGCGTTGGCAGGCTTTCGCGGCACTTTGCCGCAACATACCGTCATCCGCCACATCCGCCGTTTTTTGGGTAGCGAAAGCCAAGCGGGCTTCCTGCGCGGCGGCATCACCTTTTGCAGCATGGTGCCGATGAGGAGCCTGCCGTTTAAAGTTATCTGCCTCTTGGGTCTGAACGACGGCGATTTCCCGCGCAACACCAAAGCCGCCGTGTTTGACCTGATTGCCCAACATCCGCAAAAAGGCGACCGCGCCCGCCGCGACGACGACCGCTACCTCTTCCTCGAAGCCATCATCAGCGCGCGCGACATCCTTTATCTCTCCTACGTCGGCCGCAGCATCCGCAACGACGACGAACTCGCCCCGTCCGCCCTCGTCAGCGAACTCATCGACACCATCGCCGCCATGACCGGACGGCGCAGCAAAGAGCTGGCGGAACACTGGGTCGAACAACACCCCCTGCAACCGTTTTCACACCGCTATTTCATCGCAGACAAAATTTCAGACGACCTCTTCAGTACGCGGCAGGACTACGCCGAAGCCCTCAACCGCCCGCGCGAACAGGCGCGTCCGTTTTTCAGCGAAGCCCTCGAAGAAAACAGCCCCGCACCGACCGTCTGGCAGGACGACTTCATCCGCTTCTGGAAAAATCCCGTCAAAGCATGGCTGCAACAAACCCTAGGCTGGCGCGAACCCTACCGTGACGAAGCATGGGAATCCGCCGAACCCTTCGAGCCGCAACGCGCCGACAAAATCGCCGCCGCCTACCTCGACGCCCGCCGCCACAACCAAGACTTTCAAGAAACCGCCGTCCGCCTCGACGCCGAAAGCCTGTTGCCCGCCGGTGAACTGGGTAAATTGTGGCAGCAGAATTTCCAAGCCGCAGCCAAACGCATCGACGGCGAATTGCTGCAAAGCCCCAAACTGCCGCCCTTCGCCTACGAAATCCCGTTCGACGGGCAAACCCTGCAAGGCAGCCTCGGCAACCTGTACCAATGCGGACAAGTGTTCTACCTCGACCGCAAACCCAACGCCCCGCAGCGCATCGCCCTCCTGCTCGAACATTTAATCTTTTGCGCGGTAGGGTCGTCTGAAACAGAAACCCGCCAAACCCATATCGTTCAGCCTGAAGAAACAACGCTTTATCCCGAAATATCCGGCAGCCAAGCGCAACAAATGCTGCAAAAATGGCTGACGTTCTTCAACCTCGGACAAACGCGCCCGCTGCCTTTCTTCGCTAAAACCAGCCTCGCCGCCGCCGAAGCCTACGGCAAAAAACAGAGCTGGGAAGATGCCCTGAACAAAGCCAGGGAAAGCTATCACGGCAACAAAGTCAGCAAAGGGCAAAAAGACTATACCGAAGTCGCCTTAGTGTTCGGCAACGAAGACACCGAACCGGTAGAAGGAGCGTTGTTCCAAAGATTGGTGGAAGAGCTGCTGATACCGCTGCTGGACGCGGTAAATGAAGAATCGTCGGATGCGGCATAGAAGTCGGAAATTGGAAGAGGCCGTACCACAGGCAGGCTGCGCACTCTGAAAACGCAAAAGGAGCAAATGATGTTGAAACATTTTATCGCGATCGCTGTCGCCGTTTTATTGAGTCAAACGGCGTACAGCCAAGCCAAACCGAGATCAGCCATGTACACCGACTACACCGCCATTGTTGAAGATAAATGCGCCATCGCGGCAGACGGCGGCAGCATGATGCTGACCGTGCGCAACGCGGCAGGCAAGGAAACGGTTTTCTTTATCAACCGCGGTTTCGATGTCAAAAATACGCCTAAGTACAACCAAGTCCGTGATGACAAAGGGCATAAGCTGAGCGACAGCGAGAAACAGCAGTTGTTTGCGCACTTGAAGACTTTAAAAACAAGGTGCAGCAGCGAGGACTGCGCCGAGTTTGTGGATTCGTTTGTCAGGTAAACCGCATATCGTTTCGGCTGGCGTTGCTGGTTTTCAGACGACCTTGGGCTTCAAGAACTTATGTGATAAACGAAATCCGATTTCAGGAACGCAGGTTGATATGGCGCGCCATTTCCAATGCGGTGGCAACGGCGGTCATGAGGCTGCCTGAGTCTGCTTTGCCCGTTCCGGCAAGGTCGAGGGCGGTACCGTGATCGACCGAGGTGCGGATAAAGGGCAGCCCGAGCGTGACGTTGACGCCTTGCCCGAAGCTCGCGTATTTGAGCGTGGGCAGCCCTTGGTCGTGATACATCGCTAAAACGGCATCAGCGTCTTTGAGTAAAAAGGGCTGGAACACCGTATCGGCGGGATAGGGGCCGCGTGCGTCTATGCCTTCGCTTTGCAGCTGCTTGAGCGCGGGGATGATGATGTCGATTTCTTCATGGCCGAGATGGCCGTTTTCGCCTGCGTGCGGATTCAGTCCGGTCACTAGGATGCGGGGGCGGGCGATGCCGAATTTGTCGCGCAGGTCGGCATGAAGGATGCGGGTCACGGATTCGACCAGCGGGCGGGTAATGGCGGCGGCGATGTCTTTGAGCGGAAGGTGGGTAGTGACAAGCGCCACCCGCAATCCGCCGCCCGCGAGCATCATGACGACTTGTTCGGTTTGGCTTTTTTCGGCGAGGTATTCGGTGTGGCCGCTGAAGAAATGATCGCTGGCGTGTCCGTCGTTGATGACGCCTTTGTGCAGCGGCGCAGTAACCATGCCGTCAAAGAGGTCGTCTGAAATGCCTTGATAGGCAGTGTCCAGCAGTTTGAGGACGTAGGCGGCATTGGCGGGATTGAGTTTGCCCGCTTGGCAGGGCGCGGCTAAAGGAATGTGCAACACTTCCAATATGCCGCGTTCGGGCTTGCCGCCCTGCGGGTCGAAATCTTGCAGGGCGATGGTTTTGCCTAATTGTTCGGCACGGCTTTGCAGCAGATTTTTGTCGCCCAACACGATGCAGCGGCACGGCAAATCGGCAAACGCCAAATCCAAGCAGATATCGGGGCCGATGCCGGCAGGTTCGCCCGAAGTCACGGCTAAAACAGGTAAAGTCATGCGGATTCCTTATGGAATAAATCTGTTGCAGAAAAATGAAAACAGCGTTGTACGGTATGTTTGAGGTCGTCTGAAAATTTTTCAGACGACCTTTTGCTTATGCCCGCATCAGGCTGCGGTAGGCGTTTTGTTTCAAAACAAGCACCAGCCAGCCGAGTACGAATGCGGTCGGGTAAAACCACAGCATCCGATTTCCGCCAAGCGGCAGGATAAGCGTCAGCATACATGCCAGTACGCCGAAACCCAAAGGCGTCCAAATATCATCCCGTTCGGCATAGTCGGCACACCGCTGCGGCAGCGTCAGCATCCAAACCAGTGCGGAGGCGAATGAAGCGACTGCTCTGATAGGGAAGGATGCGTTGGGCGAACAAGGTACCAGCAGGAACTGCGCCTGTTTTTTTGACAGATGGGGATGGAACGACCGCAGATACAGATTGGCGTTGAACCACAACAATATCATCAAAGCCGTCAGGATAAGCAATACCGAGTTGCCCGCCGTTTGCTCCAAATGTTTGTTTAGCACATTGATTATCGGAAACATGGACATCAAGGACAGATTGACCGTCAGACCGCCGACAATACTCCGTTCGCTTTTGATGTAGGAGAAAAAGGTACACCATGAATATATCCATGCGAGTACGGTCAGCAGGAAGAACATTACCGAACCGGTCGGGGTCAGGCACACGGCGGTCATCACGACAGGCAATACGAAAGCGCGTACAATCGCCGCTTTTTTAAACACAAAAGTCGCCGTGAAGAGTTTGTAGAGAGATGGCAGCCATGTGAAAAATATGCTTCGGCAGACATTGACCAAGAAACACAAGAGCGCCAGCGTGAGGGTGGAGACGAGGGCCAACGAATAATACGCCTCGATATAGGCGGATAAAGCGTCATCGGCTGCCGCTGTAAACATGGCGACGAATATCGCCACAATCGGCAGCACAATCCGCATCTGCCGCCATGATTGCGCTTTCTGTAAAACAGACGTCAGTTTCGTCTTGCGCCTCATCAGCGCCGTGCGTACGGATGGCGATATTTCTTCCTGTAAAGCCGTATTCAGGAAAAACGCATTCACCGTTGCCCGCATATCGCGCCCTTGCTCGGTCAGACGGTTCAAGCTGTGCAAGAGCGGGAATTTGCCATTGGCGTTGTCAGACAAAACTTCCGCCGCATTGATGCAGTCATAAACCCACTCCAGCTCGTCCGTGTTCATACGGTGGAGGACTTCGCGGCTCTCGTGCCAGCGGAAATAAGACGCCCATTGCGCCCATACGATGATATTCGAAATATACCGATCGCGCAGAAAATCCAAAAATTCCCAAGCAATATATTCCGATTCGCCCAAAGGCAGCCGGTCCAATAAAGCGCGGATGTCGGGCCAGGAGCGTTCCAACGCTTCACTTTTCCCTTCATCTTGAATGCGTCCGATTTCCGCCAAAATATAATCCGCATCTACGCCATCGCATCCATGGTATGAATACACCTCGGCAGTTGCGCCGCTATATCCGTAGGGGTCGTCTGAAACATCAGTTTCTTCAATACGGTCTGTTTCTGCGTCTTTCCATGTATCGTACGGATAGGCTTGGGTCGATTCATATTCTGCCGCTGCCCCGTCAACATATTCGGTATGTCCATCAGGGTCGTCTGAAATATCTGCCTCATCGTTATCGGCATGATCCCAAGACCAATCGTCCGCGTCCTCCTCCTCATCGATGTAGGGCGCACGCGCCAAAGCCTCATCAAACGCCTCGCGCAGCCGCTGATATCCCTCCGCGTCATCGTCCGGACGTGTCGATTTCAACAGCTTCGCATAAGCGCGCCTGATGGCACGTTCGTCACCGGTAGGCGCAATGTGCAGAATTTCCCAGCAATCCATAGATTTCCTTGTTGTGGTATGAGTAGCGGCAAGTCATAAAGTATACAGCCTGGCTTGGTTCAAATTCAAAGGAAACGATACCGCTATCGGCATGACACAACGCCACTTGCCTTTAAAATATAGTGGATTAACTTTAAACCGGTACGGCGTTGCCTCGCCTTAGCTCAAAGAGAACGATTCTCTAAGGTGCTGAAGCACCAAGTGAATCGGTTCCGTACTATCTGTACTGTCTGCGGCTTCGTCGCCTTGTCCTGATTTAAATTTAATCCACTATACCGTTAAAAAGGTCGTCTGAAACCCGATTCCGTTTCAGACGACCTTGTTATTCAAATCCCGTTATTCGTATTTTTCGCAACGGATGGCAGAGTCTTCGCAGAACATCGCCGAAGTTTCCGCATTGCAGGCAGTGCGGACGGCGCGGCGCGCTTCCCATTCGTTTTTCCCCGAAGCCTCAAACAACTTCTGGAACGGCTTGACGCTGCACACATAAACCCGATTCGGGTTGTACTATTTTGACTTGGAAAGGCGTTTTTCCAATTTACTGATACGGGCTTCCAAAGCCTCTATCCGCTCATCCTCTCCGATGCCAGAACGCGCCTCCTGTACGGCAATCAAAGCCTCAATACGTGCCAGATCCGCAGCTAACCGCGCCAGTTCCGTTCCCATCTCAGCCTGTGCTGATTCCAACCGAGCCTGTTTGGCAGCCAAATCCGAACTCTGAACATCCCGTTCGGTAACCGAAGCCGCATTGGCAGCAGGCAAAACAGCGGCAAGCAACAGGGCAAAGAAAGATTTTTTCATGGTATATCTCTACGACAGTTAAAAAAACGGCATATTATATAGAAAACCCATATTGAATCAGCAGGCATTACCTTGCTTTGTCTGGATTTAAAGAGAATTTACCGAAACGCAGACAGAAATGCGACAAAGATGCCTCTGCCCGCTGCCGCTTCCTTTTCAGACGACCTTATACCCATTTCAAGCAAAAAACGTTAAAATTCCGCCATTCACCTATCCGACAGCAGCAAAAACATGAGCGCACAAATCCTCGCCGTCGCCAACCAAAAAGGCGGCGTCGGCAAAACCACCACCACCGTCAACCTCGCGGCATCGCTCGCCTCCAAAGGCAAACGCGTCCTCGTCATCGATCTTGACCCGCAAGGCAACGCCACCACCGGCAGCGGCATAGACAAAGCCCGCCTCGAAGAAGGCGTGTACCAAGTCGTCTTGGGCGATACCGACATCAAGACTGCCGTCGTCCGCAGCGGGGACGGCAGCTACGACGTACTCGGCGCCAACCGCGCGCTTGCCGGTGCCGAAATCGAGCTGGTGCAAGAAATCGCCCGCGAAATCCGCCTCAAAAACGCCCTGCAAACCGTCGAAAACGACTACGACTTCGTCCTCATCGACTGCCCCCCTTCGCTGACCTTGCTCACGCTCAACGGACTCGTCGCCGCCAACGGCGTCATCGTCCCCATGTTGTGCGAATACTATGCCCTCGAAGGCATCTCCGACCTCATCGCCACCGTGCGCAAAATCCGTCAGGCAATCAACCCGCGCCTCGACATCACCGGCATCGTCCGCACCCTCTACGACAGCCGCAGCCGCCTCGTCGTCGAAGTCAGCGAACAACTTTTCCAACATTTCGGCAACCTGATGTTCCAAACCGTCATCCCCCGCAACGTCCGCCTCGCCGAAGCCCCCAGCCACGGCATGCCCGCGCTCGCCTATGATGCCAACGCCAAAGGCACCAAAGCCTACCTCGCCTTGGCGGAAGAACTGTTGGAACGTACTAAAGGTTGATTGAGCCTGGAAGATAAAAAGGTCGTCTGAAAACTTGATTTCCAAGTTTTCAGACGACCTTTTTCGTTATCAAGCCCATATTCTGACGAAAAGAATTGTCAACAATAATATCATTCTGATTAAAAATATTTAATTAATAAACAAAAAGTAGCTTTATGTAATACCATGATGCTTATAAATATTTTGATGGTTTTAAAAATGCCATATGTAAAAAATTCAAAAAACAAAAGGCTATTCTTTGACAATCTTTAACCCATCCCCTAATATCCAACAGTTTGATTCCGCAAAGCGGATTTAAGAAAAACATTTTTGAGATTTTGAGAGGTAAAACAATTATGGAATGGGAATTTAACAGTTACTACACGTTGATTGCCGCCACATTGGTTTTGTTGATTGGTAAGGTTTTGGTAAACAAAGTCAAATTCCTGCGCGATTTCAACATTCCCGAGCCTGTGGCAGGCGGCTTGATTGCTGCGATTGTCCTGTTTGCACTGCATCAAGCCTACGGCGTGAGCTTCAAATTTGAAAAACCGCTGCAAGATGCATTCATGCTGATTTTCTTCACTTCTATCGGTTTGAGCGCGGACTTTTCCCGCCTGAAAGCGGGCGGTCTGCCGTTGGTGATTTTCACCGCCGTCGTAGGGGCATTTATCATCGTGCAGAACTTTGTCGGCGTCGGCTTGGCGAAGGTTTTAGGACTGGATCCGCTTATCGGTCTGATTACCGGCTCGATTACCCTGACCGGCGGACACGGTACGGCAGGTGCATGGGGACCTGACTTTGAAAACAAATTCGGCTTGGTCGGTGCTACCGGGTTAGGTATGGCTTCCGCCACGTTCGGTTTGGTATTCGGCGGCCTGATCGGCGGTCCGGTTGCGCGCCGTCTGATCAACAAAATGGGACGCAAGCCCATCGAGCAAAGCGGACAAAAGGCAAATTCAGACGAACATGCCGACGACGTGTTCGAACAAGCGAAGCGCACCCGCCTGATTACCGCCGAATCCGCCGTCGAAACGCTTGCCATGTTTGCAGCGTGTTTGGCATTTGCCGAAATTGTGGACGGCTTCGACAAAGAATATCTGTATGACTTGCCGAAATTCGTATGGTGTCTGTTTGCCGGTGTCGTCATCCGCAACATTCTGACTTCTGCGTTTAAAGTCAATATGTTCGACCGCGCCATCGACGTATTCGGCAATGCCTCCCTGTCGCTTTTCCTTGCAATGGCGCTTTTGAACCTGAAATTGTGGGAACTGACCGGTCTAGCGGGTCCTGTAACCATCATTCTCGCCGTACAAACCGTCGTGATGATTCTGTACGCGACATTCGCCACCTACGTTTTTATGGGACGCGACTACGATGCGGCGGTTTTGGCGGCAGGACACTGCGGCTTCGGCTTGGGCGCAACGCCGACCGCCGTTGCCAATATGCAGTCCATCACTCAGACCTTCGGTCCTTCGCACAAAGCCTTCTTGATTGTGCCTATGGTCGGCGCGTTCTTCGTGGACTTGATTAACGCGGCAATCCTTTCCGGTTTTGTAAATGTCATCACCAAATAAGTAAGCATTTATAACGGTTCGTTGAAAAAGCACTTGCAACATTTACTTGTTGCAAGTGCTTTTGTTATGATGGTCGTCTGAACGACAAAACGATGCGGTTTCCGAGCCGTATCAAGGAGTATTATTTATGCACAAAAAACTGCTGGCTTTACCGCTTATCGCCCTGATGTTGGCGGCGTGCGGCAAAGAAGAACCCAAGCAGGCTTTGGAGTGTGGCAATCCCGCCGCCATTCAAAGTATCCGCAACCAAATCCAAGAAACCATCAAGCGCGAGGCGCGTTCCTTTGTCCGTGCCGACAGCCGCCAATTTGTCGATGCCGATAAAATCATTGCTGCCGGCTCCGAGTTGAATATCGTCTTGGACAATCCGCAAGAAATTACGGAAGACAACAAATCCTTGTGCAGCGCCGATTTGAAAATCCAAATTCCTGCCGAAGTATTGCGTACCGCCGATGCCAACAGTCCGCTGATTTACAGCAATACCGGCTTGACCGAAATGCTTCAGCAGAAAATCATGGGCAGCAACCTGAGCTTTGAGAACAACACGTTCTCAACCAGCGTCCGCTATACGCCCGATCCGAAAGTCGGTACGGTTTCTTTGGAAGACAATACCGTCAACATGACTGCGCAAACCCTGTCTTCCTTACTGCTGCCTTACGGTGTCAAAAGCATCGTGATGATAGACGGTAAGGCAGTCAGCAAAGAAGAGGCAATCAAAATCCTGCAAAGCAAAGCCGCTGAAGAGCCGCCTGTCGCCAAAGCAGAAGATATTTTGGAAAACAACGCGGCGAGCCAAGCTTCGGGCGTACCGCCTGCCGCGGGCCTTGAAACCGAAATCCTGCGTCCTGACGGCGAAGAGAAGCAGGAGCAGCCTTCGTTCTCTCAAAGCGACTTAGATAATGCCCGTTCGCAAAACCATCAGGCAGAGGCGGAAATCAAAGGCGTATGGGACGGCATGGAGCGTACTGTCCAACAGGAAATGCTGGCAGAACAACGCGCTTGGATTCAAACCAAAAACCAAAACTGCCAACAGGCAGCGGCTAGGGCGGACAGTCCGGCGCAAAACGAATACCTCAAGCTCCAATGCGATACCCGCATGACGCGCGAGCGTACCCAATATCTGCGCGGCTATTCGATCAACTGACGCTGCAAAGCCGACGGCAGGCGGGTGTTGATAAGCCTTCTGTCCGTTATTAGAAAGGTCGTCTGAAATGCTGTTTGGCATTTCAGACGACCTTTGTATTGCGGTACAATCCACATTGCTCGTTGCATAATATAGTGGATTAACTTTAAACCAGTACGGCAAGACGAGGCAACGCCGTACTGGTTTAAAGTTAATCCACTATAAGAGCATCAGATGAAGCACCGAGTCAATCTCATTTTTCCCGTAAATCATAAGAAAGCGCATTGATGAAAACCCTCGCATTCCTCCTGCTGACAAGCTTTTCCCTGCACGCTGCCGCACAAGATTATTTTCTGACGGAAGACCGTCTCAGCAGCGGCTCGTTGACACTCAACGGCAAACAGGTTTCTGTCAATACAGTCAATCCAAACGGCCATGTCTGTAATTATGAAGGCACAATCAAAAACCGTACCAGCAAAAACCGTAATGGCTGCGTCGTACATTTTTCCTTTACCAACAACAGCGTGAAGCTGAACATTCCTGATTCAGCCCGCGAAGCCTGCCAAGAATACTGCGGACATAATGCATCTTTCGAGGCGACCTATGAAAAATTGCCTGCCGCCTGTTCTGCAAAAGGCGCGGCAGCAATGGAAAAACGTTTTCAGGCCGCCTATCAGGGCAAACGCTACCGCGATGCTGTCGCTATCAAACAACGTTATCTCAACGAATGCGACAAGTTCCTCGATCTGACCGAATGGATGCGGACGCTGAACGACTTGTCCGTCAGCTATAAAAATGCCGGAGACAAAGCGGCATGCCGCAAGGCGCTTGCCCCGATGGACAAATGGCTGGAGGGTTACCAGCGGAGCTACCTCTACGAAGAAGAATACAAACGAGAAGCCGCTGCCGCACAATTTAATTTGAAGCAATGCAGCGACAAATAATCGCCGCCCGTCATCGAATCCCACGCTAGTCGGGAAATGGGATAAGTTTGCTTCTTCGGCAAACAAGGTCGTCTGAAAACAAACGCCGCAGGTTGTGTTCAACCTGAAGCCGTTTTCAGACGACCTTTTGTCTGGTTTGGAAAGCCGGCGTATTAAATTTAAATCAGAGCGGGCAGTGCAGTGCCGTACGGGTTTGCACTTAACCCATACCCTTCAAAACAAAACGGGCGGCTTGGATGGCCGCCCGTTGGATTGTCCCGTTGTTTATTTGATGATTTGGTTCAGCTCGCCTTTGGCGTAGCGGTTTGCCATTTTTTCAAGGGAAACGGGTTTGATTTTGCCTGCCTGACCTTCGCAACCGAATGCGAGGTAGCGGTCGAGACAGATTTGTTTCATGGCTTCGACGGTTTTACTCAGGTATTTGCGCGGGTCGAATTCGGACGGGTTTTCTGCCATGAAGCGGCGGATGGCGCCGGTGGAGGCGAGGCGCAGGTCGGTGTCGATATTGACTTTGCGCACGCCGTGTTTGATGCCTTCGACGATTTCTTCTACGGGTACGCCGTAGGTTTCGCCGATTTTGCCGCCGTATTCGTTGATGACTTTCAGCCATTCTTGCGGAACGGAGCTGGAGCCGTGCATGACGATGTGGGTGTTGGGCAGGGCTTGGTGGATTTCTTTGATGCGGTCGATGCGCAATACGTCGCCGGTGGGCGGACGGGTGAATTTGTATGCGCCGTGGCTGGTGCCGACGGCGATGGCGAGCGCGTCCACGCCGGTGTCTTTGACGAAGCGCACGGCATCTTCGACGCTGGTGAGCATTTGGTCGTGGGAGAGTTTGCCTGCCGCGCCTACGCCGTCTTCTTCGCCGGCTTCGCCGGTTTCGAGGTTGCCCAATACGCCGATTTCGCCTTCGACGGACACGCCGCAGGCGTGGGAGAAGTTGACGACGGTACGGGTGGCGTTGACGTTGTATTCGTAGGTGGACGGGGTTTTGCCGTCTTCGAGCAGCGAGCCGTCCATCATGACGGAGGAGAAGCCCAGTTGGATGGAGCGTTGGCACACGTCGGGCGATGCGCCGTGGTCTTGGTGCATGACGACGGGGATGTGCGGGAATTCTTCAACGGCTGCCAAAATCAGGTGGCGTAAAAACGGCGCACCTGCATATTTGCGCGCGCCGGCGGATGCTTGAACGATAACGGGAGCGTTGACTTGGTCTGCGGCTTCCATGATGGCGCGCATTTGTTCGAGGTTGTTGACGTTGAATGCGGGCAGGCCGTAGCTGTTTTCGGCGGCATGGTCGAGCAGTTGGCGCATGGATACGAGTGCCATTTAAATCTCCTTGGTGAGGTAGCGGGATGGTGATGTGGGAAATTATAATGTTTTTCTTATTAAAAAACTACACAGGGCTACATCAGTTTTATATATTAATGAGATTTTGAGCGGCTGCGGCGGGCAAACGGTGCAGTCGGTATTTGTCTGACATGGTTTATAATAACGGTTTGTTTTCGGGGTCGTCTGAAACGGCGGCGGGAGGTGTGTGATGGCTAAGTTGGCAGTGGCGGATGTGGATGCGGTGTTGTTTCAGACGACCTTGCGCGTGCAGGTGGGCGATATGAATTACGGCGGCCATTTGGCGAACGATGCCGTTTTGCGTTTGTGCCATGAAGTGCGGATGCGTTGGCTGGCGGGTTTGGGCTGGAGCGAAACGGACGCGGGCGGCGCGGGGCTGATTATGGCGGACGCGGCGGTGCAATATTTGGCACAAGGCTTTTACGGCGATGAACTGTCGGCGGAAATGGGCGTCGAGGACATCGGCAAGGGCGGGTTCGCGCTGCTGTTCCGCCTGACGCGCATCGCGGACGGCAAGGTGCTGGCGCGGGCGCGCACGGGCATGGTGTGTTTCGATTATGCGCGCCAAAAGGTTTGCCGGTTGCCAGAAGCTTTGAAAACCGTGTTGGAGGTCGTCTGAAAATGTTGGCGCGCGATTTCGGCCTGTCTTTGGACGGCTATTTGAAAATGTTGGGGCAACAGGGCAAGTCGGCACACACGCTGTCTGCCTACGGGCGCGATTTGACCGAACTCGTGCGGCTTTTGACGGAAGGGTCATCTGAAACGGCGCAGGATTTGAAACGGCGCGATTTTGTGGCGGCGTTGAAACGGTTGTCGCAACAAGGTTTGAGCGAACGGACGCTGGCGCGCAAATTGTCGGCGTGGCGGCAATATTGCGGCTGGCTCGTGCAGTCGGGCATGATGGACAACGACCCGACCTTCAACCTGAAAGCCCCGCGCCTGCCCGAACGCCTGCCCAAAGCCCTGCCGCAGGAAGAGTTGAACCATATGCTCGACAGTGCGCCCGCCGACGACGGTTTGGCAGTGCGCGACCATGCCTTGTTTGAACTGATGTACGGCAGCGGCCTGCGCCTGAGCGAGATACACGGCTTGGATTTGGGCGATGTGTTGCTGGACGAAGGCTGGGTGAGCGTAACCGGCAAAGGCAGGAAAGAGCGACAAGTCCCGCTGTCGGGCAAAAGCGTCGAAGCCTTGCGCGCCTATCTGTCCGAACGCGTAGCGGCAGACGGCGAAACCGCGCTCTTTACCGGCAAAAACGGCACGCGGCTCGGGCAGCGGCAAATCCAAAAACGCCTTCTGGCATGGGCGGTGCAGCAGGGCAGCGGGCAACACATTTCCCCGCACATGATGCGCCACAGCTACGCCAGCCACCTTTTGCAATCCTCACGCGACATCCGCGCCGTGCAAGAACTGTTGGGACACAGCAACCTCTCGACCACGCAGATTTACACCAAGCTGGATTTCGACCATCTGGCCAAGGTTTACGACGAGGGGCATCCGCGGGCGAAACGGAAAAAGTGAAGAGGGCGGTTTGAGAGGTTCCATCTCTAATGCTTGGCATACGCAAAGGTCGTCTGAAACCGTTTCAGACGACCTTTAAACCTCTAAACACCCCATCCGACATCAATCCTCCCGCTTGCGCACCTCCGCAGGCGTGCAGTCGAAATATTGCTTGAATGCCTGCGTAAAGCTGGATGTGTGTCCGTAGCCGCAACGGTAGGCGATTTCGCTGATGCTCTCTTTGCCCGTCGTCAACGCATACAGCGCATATTGCATATGTTTGTGCCGCAGCCAGTCGCTGACGGTAATCCCGAAATAATCCCGCAGGCGGCGTTGCAGCGTCCGTTCGCTGACGTGCAGCGCGGCGGCGAGTTCCGCCACTTGGTGCGCGCCTTGGTCAAATGCCTGATTCAAACCATGCACAAACCCGTCCCCATCCGACGGGAGAACCGTCCCGCCCGATTTTTCAGAAGATGGCGACAACGGATAACGGCTGCAAAAATCGCGCCACAATCCTGCGAGCAACTGCAAAGCATCGGCTTCGCGCTGCAAAACATCGCCCAATCCGTCGCCCTGTGCCGACAGCATCAAACTGTTTTCCGCCAAAGCGCGCAATTCATCGCTCAAATGCCAATGCCGCACCGTCTCGCGGTAAACCGCCGGCAGCATCGCCGCGTATTGCGGTTGCGACAGCCATTGCTCTATGCCTTTCAACGTGATTTTCGCCGTTTTCTCCCCTTGATAGAGATAACGGCTGAACAAAATCTCCTCCTCCGCAGCAATCAACACCACCCGTCCGCCGTCAGCCTCAATCTGATAGCGGTTTTGATTGATGGCGAAATCCAAACGCCCCTCCAGCAGCAGGATGAACGAAATATAAGGCTCGGCAAGCTGCGTGCTTTGGAAATCCTTTTGCGCGGTCACGCAGCCGCCATGCAGGGAAATGCCGCTGTGCAGCGTATCGAAACGGTAATTGCCGCTCAGATAATCGCTGCCGCCGCCTTGTTGCACCAGTCGGACGAAATGTTGGCTGTTTAAAGAGTCTCTTTCCATAAATCATTTTATTTTCAACAGACTGCCAAACACAATAACACCGATTTCCCTTCAGGTAAACCGACACGAAGGTCGTCTGAAAACCAAGTCCGCGCCCTTGTTCCCCAAACGCTTCCGATAAAAAAGGGGCGGTCGGTTGCAGCGGGTGATGTAGAGCGAATACAAAAAGGTCGTCTGAAAACTTGATTTCCAAAGTTTTCAGACGACCTTTGCCCTAGACGGCGGTTAAGCGGCGGCAACGGTAAAGCGTTCAAACAGATGCGCTTTGTTTTCCACGTCGTCGGCGATGGCGACTGCCAAATCCGCCACGCTGATGCCTGCCGGAATTTCACCGTCCATCAGCAAATCGTCTTTGCCCAAGCGGTATTTGCCGGTTTTGTCTTCGCTGAATCCGCCGTCCGCGCCCAGTCGTGCCGGTGGGGAAACGAAAGACCAGTTCACATCGCGGCGCGGCAGGAGTGCGGTCAATAAATGGCGTGCGGCATTGGCGCCGTCGTAAATGGCTTTGGGGAAGTCGGGCGTATCGACAACTTGCAAATCAGGTGCGGCATACAGGCTGCCTGCGCCGCCAACGATTAAGAGATACGGTACTTGCGCCACTTTTGCCGCTTCGACGATGCTGTTTGCACCGCGTGTAAAATCCGCGCCGATATTGGGATTGGTCCAGCCGGGATTGAACGCGCTGACCACAGCGTCAAAGCCTGCCAGCTTGCCGGCGAAGTCCGCCGCGTTCACGTCTGCGGAGACGGCGGCAACATTTTGCGCTTGGAACACTTTATCCGTATTGCGCGCGAAAGCGGTTACTTCATGCCCGCGACCCGCCAATTCTTGAACCACTGCGTTGCCGACATAACCTGTTGCGCCGATGACTGCGATTTTCATGTTTGACTCCTAGTTGAGGTGTGATTGATTAGATGAACGCATTGTAAGGTCGTCTGAAACGCTTGATAATCCCTGTTTTGCTGTTGTTATTATAAAGTTGAGCTAAATAATAGGATGAAAAAAGGTCGTCTGAAACGGGGTTTAAAGTTTCAGACGACCTGTTGTCAGTGGATGGATTCGATGCCGGTAATGTTCCCCTTGGGATCAAACGAGACATAGAAATAGTATTCGCCGTCGGGTATCAATGCATCGTCATCATTGTGAAACACGATATCGAAATCCTGATCGAAAAAATCCAATTTTTGCAGCTTTAAGTCTTGAAGGAAGCTTTCCGCCGTCGGATGCGGATTGGGAAAAAATCCGTCTTTGGTACGGATGCCGTTGTGTTTGCGGATATGTTCGAGCAGGTAGGTGTTTAGGGAGGCATAGAGTTGCGTCTGTTGGGCAAATACTTCCGGCAAGCGTTTGAGCGTACCGCCCGCCGGTTTGTCGCCCTCTGCGTTCAAAGACAATTTCACAGGCAGCCCCGCCCATTCTGCCTTGGCTTCGAAATTTTCCATAAATGTGTTTAATCTGAATGTTGCCAGCGGATGGGTAAACAAAACGGGATTCAGATATTCGCGGCGTAGGTTTTCCAATTCTTGATTGTGGGCATCGCTTTCGAGTACCTCAACTAAAAGTATATGGCTCAACCACTCGCCTCCGAATGGCTCCCAATCCATGGCTAACTTACTTCGGATACGGTATACAGTCAGTGGCTTGAGCGTCTGAAATGAACAGTTTTTAAAGGGGTTGTTTGCATCGTCTTCAGCCCAGGTCAGCTTGTATACGGGCTGATCCATGAACGTACCGCTTTTAACATGGACATAGCCTAAAATTGGGCAGCTTTTGGCTTGGAATTGTTTTTTGCCGCCACCTATGCCCGCATTAATCCTGAATATTCCTATTTCAGGGTCGAAATCGGAAGTCAAAACCAGCATTTCTTCCGGTTCGTTGGCGAATAAGTCGGCATAAACCGCCGTATTCAAATTCAAAGCCGCCAAACGCGCGCGCTCTTGTTCATCTTCGGCAGAAGGGCCGATACCCAAAAAACGCAGCAGGCGCGTCAGTATGCCTTCGCGTTTAACGCGGCCCGGTTCGTCGAAAGAAGCCATCATAAAATCCTTTTAAAATGTGAACATCAATTGGCGGTATACCTGAAAAAGGGTAGATATGCAAATGGCGATAAACGAATATGGCTCAACCGCCCAATCAGTTCCGCGCCGATTTTTCATCCGCGCTATATAATCTGCAATATTGCCAACAGGTCGTCTGAAACGCCGATTCCAACCTAGTAAACACCATGCAAGACATCAAACCCCTGCTCGTTTTCGCCGCCGTCCTCGAACACGGCAGCATGAACGCCGCCGCTGCCGCGCTGGGCATGACCCCGTCTGCCGTCAGCCAGCACATCAACCGCCTCGAAACCCTGCACGGCATCAAGCTGTTAAACCGCAGCACGCGCAGCCTTTCGCCCACCGATGCCGGCCACGCCTTGGGCGAATACTGCCGCCGCCTCGCCGCTACCCTCGCCGATACGCGTACCGTTATCGACAATCTCAAAACCGAACCCGTCGGCGAATTGCGCATTTCCCTGACTTCCAGCGTCATCGGTTCCCGCGCTTTTCAGACGGCGTTTGCGAGATTGCAAACCGAGTTTCCCAAAATCCGCCCTGTCCTCAATTTCAGCGATACCTTGGACGACCTGCAACACAATCAGACCGACATCGCCATACGCGGCGGCGACCGCGCCTTGGACGATCCCAATCTGGTCGCGCGCCATCTCGTTACCTGGCCGTACACCATTTGCGCCGCCCCCGATTATCTCGACCGCCATCCGCCCATTACCCATCCCTCACAGCTTCACGCCCACCGCTGGCTGCACTTCCTGCCCGTGCGCACGACCTTGCAATACGGTGGCGAAAGCTATTTCCTCGACATCGCCGACAGTATTGCCTGCACGCATCTTGCCGCCGTGTGCAGCCTGACCGAAAGCGGTTTCGGTTTATCTTTGCAAGTGGGCGGCGAAGTTCGGGAAAAAATCGCCCAAGGTCGTCTGAAAACCGTTTTGCCCGAATGGACGCTGCCGCCGGTCAGCCTCTATTTGGTGACGTCTTATCGCGTCCAGTCCGCCAAAACCGAAGCCGCCGTCCGTATCTTCACGGAAAGTTTCGCCAAGGAAGCAGACACATGAACGCGGAAAATTGGTGCGTTTACCTGATTTTGTGTGAAAACGGCGCGCTTTACTGCGGCATCAGCAACCGCCCGCAAGAGCGGTTTGCCGCACACCTCGCCGGCAAAGGCGCGAAATACACGCGTCTGAACAAACCGACGGCGATGCGTATCGTTTCAGACGACCTCTCCAAAAGCGAGGCGCTGAAACGGGAAATTACCATCAAAAAACTGACGGCAGGGAAGAAGCGGGAATTGTGGGAAGCGGCGGCGGGAAATGCGGTTGCTTTAGAATAGCGGGTTTTGCCGCAAAATAGGTTTATGTCGGTAAGGGAAGAAACTTCTGCGGATGAGTAGGTGAAAATTCATATTGGATGTTATCATTCTTCATATCTTAAAGGGCTTGAGCCAAAATGAATGGATATTTAAGGAAAGATATGATTTTTTCTCAACTCAACCGCGCAATCTTATTCGTGTTTTCACTCACGGCTTTAGCGGCTTGCCGCGTCGAACCGGCAGCTTCCCAAGAAACACTTGCTGCTCAAAACAGCAAAAAAGAGCCTGCCGTATCGTCCCAAAAAAACGACAAGGATAAGTGCTACATCAATTATCCTAAGGAACAGAAGCATTTGGCAGAGGCAGAATGTTTAACCTTGCCTATTTCATCTAAAACTTGGTTTCAATCCTACCCGAGACTGTCAAATGGCTTTCTGGATTTGAATCAGATTAAGGCGCTAAAGGATGTTAAAGAATATATATATCCAGTTTCAATGAGCACCGTTATCCCCGAGCATGCAAAAGTTTTGGGTGTGATTCCCTATAATGATTCATTTGCATGGCTTGTTGTTGCCATTAATGGGGAATCGGAAGAATCTGAAGGAAATAGCATTGTTGAACAAAAATATGATATTTATCCGGTCAATAGAAAGGATGGAAGCATAGGTCAAGACCATACCGGTCTTCCAACTTTAGGCTCGATAGATGTGATATATGAATCATTCTATGACAATAAAAAATTGTTTCGCCCGCCCTTCAATTTTAAAAAAATAGATGGAATACTGAGTTATCATGTAGCAGATACCTTGTCCTTGAAGCCACAGGGAAAGTGTGTGATGGAATTTGAACTCAGCAAAGAGTTTGTATTGAAAACAGATAGGGTCTGCTATGAATTTCATCAGGGTAAAAAATCCATATCTTCTAAGGATAAGACGGTTTGGAAGCTAAATCCGGAAAGTATGAAATTTGAAGATCAAGAAATTTCTTCAGAAAATTAAAAGCCGTATCGCATTAATATTTTGGATTGATTGGAATCTGCCTCAATTCGGATAAGTTTTTAAGCCCCATAAAACTGAAAATACGCGGATGGCGGGTGTGCAGAGACTGCATAGTTGTTTGATTTTGAATGATTGAGCCACCCTGAGAGGTCGCCTGAAAACGGGTATCCAACGGATGGGAAATAGGAATTTCCGTTGAAGTCGATTTTTCAGACGACCTTTTTGTAACGGTCATTCTGATTTTATAGTGGATTAACTTTAAACCAGTACGGCGTGCCTCGCCTTAGCTCAAAGAGAACGATTCTCTAAGGTGCTGAAGCACCAAGTG
>CAUSOO010000038.1:0-22937 GCA_963533245.1 uncultured Neisseria sp. | reverse complement strand
TTGAGCTAAGGCGAGGCAACGCCGTACTGGTTTAAAGTTAATCCACTATACAAACCCACATCCTTGAATACGTCCCAACCCACATATCGGATTTTTCCCAACTTAAGGTCGTCTGAAAAATTTTCAGACGACCTTTTTTGCATAATATTTCATGTTCGACACCCGATAAAGAAACTTTCAGACGACCTCTCCGCCTTATCAGACACCTCATCTGACCTTGTCTTTCCCGCCCTCTATTTCACCTCTCATTCATCATTAAAATTCATCTAAAAATTAATCGCTTATAGCATCAAAAATCGCCATACCGCCCCGTTGCAAATCGTGCTATGGTCTATTTGATACGTTTGAAAAACCTTAACCACCTTGTATTCTGATTACAAAGAAAGGCTTCAAAATGGATGGTTGGACTCAGACTTTGAGCGCGGGCTGGCTGCTGGGTATTGCGGCGATGGCGATCGTGCTGATTTTGCTGCTGATTGTGAAACTGCGTGTCCATGCGCTGTTGACCTTGGTGTCGGTGAGCCTGCTGACGGCGGTGGCGACGGGGCTGCCGATGGATAAGATTGTGAACGATGTCCTACTGAAAAACTTCGGCGGTACGCTCGGCAGCGTGGCTTTGCTGGTCGGTTTGGGCGCGATGCTCGGGCGGCTGGTGGAAACTTCGGGCGGGGCGCAGTCGTTGGCGGATGCGCTGATTCGGATGTTCGGCGAAAAACGCGCGCCGTTTGCTTTGGGCGTGGCGTCGCTGATTTTCGGTTTCCCGATTTTCTTTGATGCGGGATTGGTGGTGATGCTGCCGATTGTCTTCGCGACGGCGCGGCGCATGAAGCAGGACGTATTGCCTTATGCTCTGGCGTCTATCGGCGCGTTTTCGGTGATGCACGTTTTCCTGCCGCCCCACCCCGGTCCGATTGCGGCTTCGGAATTTTATTCGGCGAACATTGGGCAGGTGCTGATTTTGGGATTGCCTGTCGCCATGTTCACTTGGTATGTCAGCGGTTATCTGCTTGGGAAGGTTTTAGGACGCACCATCCGCGTTCCCGTTCCCGATTTGCTCAGCGGCGGCGCGGTGGACAACGACCGGCCGCAAACGCCTGCCAAGGCTTCGACCGTGGTCGGCATTATGCTGATTCCTATGCTGTTGATTTTTATGAACACAGGGCTGTCCACCTTAATCAGTGAAAAAGTCGTCCGCGCGGACGAACATTGGGTACAGGTGGCGCGCATGATCGGTTCGACCCCTGTCGCGCTGCTGATTTCGGTTTTGGTGGCACTTTATGTTTTGGGCAGAAAACGCGGCGAAAAAGCAAGCGCGCTGGAGAAAACGGTGGACGGCGCACTCGCCCCCGTTTGTTCGGTCATCTTGATTACCGGCGCGGGCGGCATGTTCGGCGGCGTGTTGCGCGCGTCGGGCATCGGTCAGGCGTTGGCGGACAGCATGGCGGATTTGGGCATTCCCGTATTGCTGGGCTGCTTCTTGGTGGCATTGGCGCTGCGTATCGCGCAAGGTTCGGCAACCGTCGCGCTGACCACCGCCGCCGCATTGATGGCACCCGCCGTTGCCGCCGCAGGCTTCAACGACTGGCAACTCGCCTGCGTCGTTTTGGCAACCGCGGCAGGCTCGGTCGGTTGCAGCCACTTCAACGACTCGGGCTTCTGGCTGGTCGGCCGCCTTTTGGATATGGACGTACCGACCACGCTCAAAACATGGACGGTCAACCAAACGCTGATTGCCGCCATCGGTTTTTCAGTGTCGGCGCTGCTGTTTGCCGTGGTTTGAGGTCGTCTGAAAACGGTTTTGAGACGCTCTAAACCGTCTGCCCGACCTTATATCTTTCAAATCCAACAAAGGAAGAGAACATGACGACGCATTTTGTGATGATGGGCGTTTGCGGCTGCGGCAAAACCACCGCCGCCCTGTCCCTACAAAAACACCTCAACCAATGCCCCTACGCCGAAGGCGACGATTTCCACACCCAAGCCAACCGCGACAAAATGGGCGCGGGCATCCCGCTGACCGACGAAGACCGCTATCCGTGGCTCTGCAACCTGCGCGACTGGATGACGGAACAGGCGCAAAACGGCGCGGCGTACACCATCGTTACCTGCTCCGCCTTGAAACGCCAATACCGCGACATCCTGCGCGGCGCACAAGGCAAAACCGCCTTCATCCACCTGACACCGCCGCAAGCCATCAACCTCGAGCGCATGATGGCGCGCCAAGGGCATTACATGAAGGCGGGGATGCTGGATTCGCAACTGGAAATCCTGGAAGAACTCGGCGCGGACGAATACGGCGTCAAAATCGACAACCCCGGTTCGCCCGAAGCCGTAGAAGCCGATATTTTGGCTTGGGTTAAGGAGGAAGGTTTGTTGTGAAGAAAGTGTGTAAATAGTTGTCAGGAAGGTCGTCTGGAAGTTTCAGACGACCTTTTTTTCGAGGATTCCGAACGTCTAAAATATCGGATTCGAGAATCCGACTACACACTCAGCAACTTACGATAAGCCGTAGCAAGAGAGAATAGAAACCCGTAGCGTGGGCTTTGCCCACGAATCAAACTCAAAATTTCAGACGACCTCTTTTACCCAACATTATCGTGGGCAAAGCCCACGCTACAATGTATACCGACTACTGACGGTATTGAATGATTACTTTGCCGAAAACGGTATCCGAACGGCTTGATTTGAGTTTTGGTATTTTTGCCCGACGGGGTGAAAAATACAGTTGCTACGCAGGTCAGGAAATGACGTCATGGGTATCTTTTATTTATATTGACGATAAAGGTCGTCTGCATATTCTTTTTCAGACGACCTTTTTGCGGAGATTCATTTTACAAACCACCCGTGATACACCCGCTTTTCAGACGACTCCTCACAAAGTCTCCGCCTGAAACCACGTTTTGCCGTTGGCGGTGCATTCGAGGATGCGCCAGTCGTAGGTTTGGCTGAGGCGTTCGGCGTCCATGATGTCGGCGGTTGCGCCTGCGGCGGTGATGCTGCCGTTTTTCATCAGCGTGATGTGGCCGGCGTAGTGGGCGGCAAGGTTGAGGTCGTGCAGCACCATGACGACGGTCATGCCTTGTTCTGGCAAGGTGGTGAGGTGCTGCATCAGGCTGTGTTGATAGCGGACGTCGAGATGGTTGGTCGGTTCGTCGAGGAAGAGGACTTCGGCATCCTGCAACAGCGCGCGGATGACGGCGGCGCGTTGCTGTTCGCCGCCGGAGAGGGTTTGGATGCGTTTATGTTGCAGGTCGGCGAGGTCGAAATGCTCGAGCAGGGCTTGGGCGCGTCGGGTGTCCGCATGTTTGGGTCGCCGATACCAAGCCAGTTTGGGGTATCGCCCGATGAGGACGTATTCGGACAGGGTCATGGGGAGGTTGAAATGTTCGTGTTGCCCGACCCAGGCGATTTTATGTTGCCTGAGCGCGTCCTTCATGGGTGCCCCACACCAGCTTGCTTGCGGATGGTAGAGGAACTGTTTGAGCAGGGTGGACTTGCCCGCGCCGTTGGGACCGATGACCGCGCTGACGGCGCATTGGGGAAATTCGGCGCGTTCCAAAGACAGGATGGTGCGTTTTCCGGCTTTGACGGTACAGTTTTCGATCAGCAATGCCATGTCAGCTCCTTTGGTCTTTGACAATCAGCCACAGGAAAAACGGCCCGCCCAAAATGGCGATGATGATGCCGACGGGCAGATCGATGGGGTACACCACCCAGCGGGCAAACGTATCAGCGAGCAACATGAAAATCGAGCCGACGACGGCGGACAGGATAATCAGGCGGGTGCGCGATCCGCCGACCACCTGCGCCAATACGTTGGGTATCATCATGCCGACGAAGCCGATGATGCCGCCGAGCGAGACGGCGGCGCCGGTCATCAAAGCCGCGCCGATGATGGTTGCCACGCGGGTGGCGGCGACGCTGATGCCCATGGTGTGCGCGGTTTCGTCACCCAAGAGCAGATAATCGAGACGGCGGCCGACGGCGGTCAACACGACCAAACCCGCCAGCATCACGCCGCCTGCGTAAGCCGGCGAAACAAAACCCGCTTCGGAGAAGCTGCCCGAGAGCCAAGTCATGGCACTGCGCAATGCCATGTCGTCTGAAAGGAAGAGAATCAGGCTGACCAACGCGCCGCACAAAGCGCTGACCACAAAACCCATGACCAACAGCCCCAGCTTGCCGCCGCCGACCAGACGGTGTCCGAGCAGAATGAGGATGCAGACGGCAAACGCGCCCGCAAATGCCGCCAGCGGTACGGCGATGTTCCAGCCCATCGCGATCGCCAACACCACGCCCATCGCCGCGCCGCCCGACGTTCCGATCAAGCTCGGGTCGGCAAGCGGGTTTTCAAACAATGCCTGCAACGCCGCGCCGCTGGCGGAAAGTGCCGCACCGACCAGCAAAGCGACAAAAATACGCGGCAGGCGGATTTCCATCAACACGGGATCGGCGGCAAGCGGATTGCTCCACCCGCCCTCGCCCACTCCGGCGCAAAACCAGATCAGAAACAAAGATAAAACCGGCAACGCCGGAAGCCATTTTTTCATGTTGTGATTCTTTGAAGAGTATTTCGGCAGCGGCTGCGAAACGCCGATGGATCCGCCGTTGCCCGTTTTCAGACGACCTTTTTACGATAAACGCACATGAAACACCGTTGCCTTCATGTGCATCTGTTCCAAAACAACGGCGGCAAAAGAAGGTCGTCTGAAACCGACAAAAAGCCGGATTGCCCATCAGACTTCGCGTCATCACGCCACTTTCAGACGACCGCGCCTTATTTCCCTAAATAGTGCAGCTTGCGGACGATGTCGGGCGTGTAGAGGCCGTAGCGCATATAGTCGTCCGCCTGCCAGAACAGGATGCGTTTGTTTTTCCCGGCGGGGCTGGAAGCGATTTCGGGGCGCGTCATGATTTTGTCGAGGCCGCCGAGGGCTTTTTCATTGTGTTTGGCGATGATGATGACGTCAGGTTTCGCGTTGAGCCAGCCTTCGCGCGAGAACGGTTTGAGTCCGTCCACCGAAGCCGCCGCGTTCGTCCCGCCCGCCAGACGGATAAGGACGTCGCCGACAGTATTTTTACCCGCAACATAACGTCCGTCGTAGCTCAAGATGTAGCGTTTGCCGTTGGCAGGCTGCGCCTTGATGCTGCTTTTAAACTGCTGCGCCAAAGCCTGCGCCTGCTTTTCCTTGCCCAACAATTTGCCGATGCGGGCGAAACTTTGCTGGTATTGCTCCAGCGTTTCGTTTGAATTGACGTTTTCAGCGCGGACACCGGCGCGGCTGAGTTGGGCGTAAATGCCGTCAGGTTTCGCCATCCAGCTTCCGATGACCAAATCAGGCTTTTTGGCGATGATGGGTTCGGCGGAGAAATTGCGGTAAAAGCCGATGGACGGCGTGTTTTTATAGGCGGGGTTGCGGTTGAACTCGTGGATGCCGACGACTTCTTTATCCGCGCCGAGTTTCGCGGCAATGTCGGCAACGTCGGGGGTCAGGATAACGACGCGCTGCGCGGCGGCATGGGCGGCAAGCAGGGTCAGGACGGCGGCGAAGATGTGTTTTTTCATAATGTTTCCGTATGATTTGCGGGGTTTTGGGGCCGTCTGAAAACCCAAAACGGGGTTTCAGACGAGGTATGGGTCAAAAAAGATTACAGCCCGTATTTTTGGCGCACTTCGGCAATCAACGCGCGCCACGCTTCGGATTCCGCCTCCGCATCGGCGGGTCTGCCAAAAAGTTGCAACACCAAATTGCGGCTTTCGTCGTAGGCTTCGATGCTGTGGACAATGCCGTTGCTGCCCGGACGGCGAACAAACCAAAGCTCGGTAAGCTTGGCGTCGTCGAGGAAGAAATTTAAAAAGTTAATGATATAGATTATCATTTTATTTCAATTTATGGTCAACCTTCATTAAAAAGTATAGTGGATTAAATTTAAATCAGGACAAGGCGACGAAGCCGCAGACAGTACAGATAGTACGGAACCGATTCACTTGGTGCTTCAGCACCTTAGAGAATCGTTCTCTTTGAGCTAAGGCGAGGCAACGCCGTACCGGTTTAAAGTTAATCCACTATAACGAAAAATCAAAGCAAATCGAGACAATGCCGCCTCGGTTTAATGTGAATCCGTCAAACCGCAAAATTTACGGCAAAACCGACTCCCCCCACCCTTGCGCCGAGCATCGGCCTTTCGTCTAAACCCCTTATAAAAACAATACAATTCGGCTACAATAGCCCTTTGCATTTTTTCAGACGACCTTAGCGAAACGTCGTCTGAAACCGAAATACCGAAACCATAGAGAATCACAACATGACCGATTACAGCAAAACCGTAAACCTGCTCGAAAGCCCGTTTCCGATGCGCGGCAACCTCGCCAAGCGCGAGCCTGCGTGGCTGAAAAGCTGGTACGAGCACAAACGCTATCAAAAACTGCGCGAAATCGCCAAAGGCCGTCCGAAATTCATCCTGCACGACGGCCCGCCGTATGCCAACGGCGACATCCACATCGGTCATGCCGTCAACAAAATCCTCAAAGACATCATTATCCGCAGCAAAACCCAAGCCGGTTTCGACGCGCCTTATGTGCCGGGCTGGGACTGCCACGGCCTGCCCATCGAAGTGATGGTGGAAAAGCTGCACGGCAAAGACATGCCCAAAGCGCGTTTCCGCGAATTGTGCCGCGAATATGCCGCCGAACAGGTTGCCCGCCAGAAAAAAGACTTCATCCGTCTGGGCGTGTTGGGCGATTGGGACAACCCCTACCTGACCATGGATTTCAAAACCGAGGCGGATACCGTGCGTATGCTCGGCGAAATCTACAAATCGGGCTATCTCTACCGTGGTGCGAAACCGGTTCAGTTCTGCTTGGACTGCGGTTCTTCGCTGGCGGAAGCGGAAGTGGAATACAAAGACAAAGTATCGCCTGCGATTGACGTTGCCTATCCGTTTAAAGACACCGCCGCGCTTGCCGCCGCATTCGGTTTGGCAGGTATCGAAGGCAAAGCGTTTGCCGTCATCTGGACGACCACGCCTTGGACGCTGCCTGCGAGCCAAGCCGTGTCTGCGGGTGCGGACGTGGTGTATCAATTGATCGATACGCCCAAAGGCAAATTGGTGCTGGCGAAAGATTTGGCGGAAGACGCGCTCAAACGCTACGGCTTCGTTTCAGACGACCTCAGCGTCCTCGCGGAAACCACCGGCGACAAGCTGGAAAACCTGCACATGAATCATCCGTTCCTCGAACGCGATATTCTCATGCTCAACGGCGAACACGTTACCACCGACGCCGGTACGGGCTTGGTGCACACCGCCCCCGCGCACGGTTTGGAAGACTACGCCGTCTGCAACAAATACGGCATCGAGCTTTACAACCCCGTCAACGCCGAAGGCAAATACATCAGCGAAACGCCGCGCGTCGCAGGCATGAGCGTTTGGGAGGCGAATCCCGTCATCCTGCAATGGTTGGAAGAAACCGGCAACCTCTTGGCAAGCAGCAAAATCGAACACAGCTACGCCCACTGCTGGCGCCATAAAACCCCGCTGATTTACCGCGCGACGGGTCAGTGGTTTATCGGCATGGACAAAGCCGGAAGCGACGGCAAAACCCTGCGCGACAAAGCCATCAAAGCCGTGGACGACACCGAATTCTTCCCGTCTTGGGGTCGCGCGCGCCTGGAAGCCATGATCGAAGGCCGCCCCGACTGGGTCGTTTCGCGCCAACGCTATTGGGGCACGCCGATGACCTTCTTCGTTCACAAAGAAACGGGCGAACTGCATCCGAACTCCGCCGAGCTTTTGGAAAAAATCGCCCTGAAAATCGAAGAAAAAGGCATCGAAGCATGGTTCTCCCTCGATAAAAGCGAATTGTTGAGCGCGGAAGATTGCGAAAACTACGACAAACTTTCCGACACGATGGACGTATGGTTCGACTCCGGCTCGACCCATTATTCCGTCTTGAAACAGCGCGAAGAATTGGACTGGCCCGCCGACCTCTACCTCGAAGGCAGCGACCAACACCGCGGCTGGTTCCAATCCTCCATGCTGACCGGCTGCGCCTCTTCGATGGGACGCGCCCCGTACAAACAGCTTCTGACCCACGGTTTCGTGGTTGACCAAAACGGCCGCAAAATGTCGAAATCCATCGGCAACGTCGTCGCGCCGCAAGAAGTCTATAACGAGTTCGGCGCAGACATCCTGCGCCTGTGGGCGGCATCCACCGATTACAGCGGCGAATTGGCGATTTCCAAAGAAATCCTCAAACGCGTAACCGAAAGCTACCGCCGCATCCGCAACACCTTGAGCTTCCTGTTTGCCAACCTGAGCGATTTCGACCCGTTCGAACACACCGTACCGCAAGCGGACATGGTCGAAATCGACCGCTACGCCTTAGTATTGGCGCGTCAGCTGCAAGAGCGTCTGGCAGGCGACTTCTATCCGCGCTATGCCTTCCACTTCGCCGTGAAAGACATCGTCGCCTTCTGCTCGGAAGACTTGGGCGCGTTCTACCTCGACATCCTGAAAGACCGCCTCTACACCACAAAAGCCGACAGCCACGCCCGCCGCAGCGCGCAAACCGCCCTGTACCACATCACGCGCAGCCTGGTTCTCTTGATTGCACCGATTTTGTGCTTCACCGGCGAAGAAGCGTGGGACATCATCGGCGGCGGCGAAGAAGACAGCGTCCTCTTCCACACTTGGCACGAGTTCCCGCCCATCAACGAAAAAGCCGAAGCAGAACTGGTGAAAAAATGGACGGCAGTCCGCGAAGCCCGCGAAGCCGTAACCGCCGCCATCGAGCCTTTGCGCGCCGACAAAACCGTCGGTTCGTCCTTGCAGGCAGAAGCCGAAATCACCGCACCGGAAGCCACCGCCGACTACCTGAACGCCTTGGGCGAAGAATTGCGCTTTGCCCTCTTGGTATCCAAAGCCGAAGTCAAAACCGGCAGCGAACTCGCCGTTACCGCCAAAGCCAGCGACGGCGAAAAATGCGAACGCTGCTGGCACTACACCCACGACATCGGCTCCGTTGCAGGTCATGAAACCATCTGCAAACGCTGCGCCGAGAATGTCGACGGCAAAGGCGAAGAACGGCATTACGCTTAAGGCCGTCTGAAAAAAAGGTCGTCTGAAAACCGAATCAGGTTTTCAGACGACCTTTTGCTATCGATCGCCCAAACAGGGAAATCCGTTCAATATTTCTTATAGTGGATTAAATTTAAATCAGGACAAGGCGACGAAGCCGCAGACAGTACAGATAGTACGGCAAGGCGAGGCAACGCCGTACTGGTTTAAAGTTAATCCACTATAACGTTCACCCAATCCGCGATCTCCGTAAACTTCTCCCAATTTGCCAACACATACTCCACAGCCGCTGCCATATCGTCATCCGCGATTTCGTAATATTCGCCGTCCAATTCCTCAAAATCGGGAAACTCGGCACGAATCGCGTCCAAAGATGCCCCGCTGTCCGCCATCTCCTCGATTTTCGCGCCGTCCTGCTCGTATAAAGCCTTCGCCTTATCCAAAATCTTAGGTGTCGGTTTAATCCGCCAGCGGCGCAGGCTGTCGGCGACGGGGTTATGGAACACATATTCGCCGTAACCCGCCGCAATCAGTTGCACAAAACCGCCCTCCTGCACTTGGCTGTCCAAATAGCAGTAAGCCGTCAGTGTGTGCTGCTCGTCGTTCAAACACCGCATTTCCTCATCGCCTGCCGCATCCGTATAATCCAAATACGCCGCGCTCAATGTGTAGAGAAATTCTGCGGCGTCTTGAGGGTTCAAATCATCCTTCCGGAAAAGTGTCGTCATGTTAAAGCCTGCCTGAAAATAAAGTGATTTAAAGCTGATTCATCATAAAAACCGCATTATAACCAAAGCATTATCAAACCAAAACCCATTTTCAGACGACCTTTTGCGCTGCACAAGCAGGCGATATATCGTACAATAAGGTCGGACTTACCAAGGAAAAATCATGAACGCAAACACCGAAACCGTCATTATCTACCCCAAAGACCTGCCGCTGCACTGCTCCGGTCCCAACCACGAAACTTGGAACGGTCATCCGCGCGTCTTCCTCCCGATTCAGTCCGACAGCGACATCGAATGCCCCTACTGCGGAACGCGTTACCATCTCGAAGGCCACATTCCCCACCACCATTATTGAGACGCTATGAAGAGATACGCCCTCCTGCTGTTGCTCGGACTGTGTACCGCCTGCGGTTCGTATAAAGCCGTCCGCCCCGATGCCCCTCTCGCCGTCGTCGCCGAAGCGCAAAACAACGCCATCCGCTACCAAGCCGCCGACGGCAGCCGCATCTCCGCCATCTACGTCAACAGCAACAGCCCGATGACGGTCGAACTGCGTCAGGGAAGTACGGTCGAAAAACTGACGCAAACCCATTCGATGACCAAAACCACGGAATACCGTAACGCAAGCACAATATGGCAGCTTCAGGATGGCTTCGCCACGCTTACCCGCGGTGGCAAAACCGTCGTATTCACCGAAATCATCGAATAATCCTGTCTGAAGTTCTTATCAAAAGGTCGTCTGAAAAACCTTAAACGATGGTTTTTCAGACGACCCCTGCGTTAAACCGACAATCCGGAACTTTCATTCCTGCATCTGGATTTGACAGGACGAATCACCTACGCTGCTTGAATCTATTGCGATATGGTGTATCCGGATAAAACAAAGGTCGTCTGAAACCTTGTTTTCGAGGTTTCAGACGACCTTTGATCATGGCAGATTATCCCTGCTTCAACATCATGCAGTCCATTTGACCCAGCCCATATGCGAAGTCAGCAGAATCAATCCGCCGAAGACGATGCGGTAATAGGCAAACGGAACGTAGTTTTTGCTGGACACGAATTTCAACAGCGATTTAATCGCCAGGAAACCTGCCAAGAAGGCGGCGATGAAACCGACGGCAATCAGCCCGATATCCTGCAACGTGAAGAGTTCATAGTGTTTAAATACGTCATAGCCGGTGGCGGCAATCATCATCGGCACGGCAAGGAAGAAAGAAAATTCGGTCGCGGCTTTTCGCTCAATGCCCCACAGCATACCGCCCATAATCGTACTGCCCGAACGCGAAGTCCCCGGCACCAGCGCGCACACTTGGGCGCAGCCGACCACAAGCGCGTCAATCGGACGCATTTCATCCACGCTTTTGACTTTAGGTTTGACTTTGCTTTGGCGTCTTTCGACCCACAGAATAAAGAGTCCGCCCAACACCAGCATGATAGCCACGGTTTTTGGATTAAATAGATATAATTTAATTTGTTTTCTAAACAGAAATCCCATCAAAGCGGCAGGCACGAATGCGATGGCAAGGTTCAGCACAAAGCGGTTGGCGGTGCGGTCTTTGCCCAGTCCGGATAAAACGGAGGTAAAACGTTGACGGTATTCAAAAATCACGGCAAGTACCGCGCCCAGTTGGATGGCGATTTCAAATACTTTGCCGTTGCTGTGGAAATTGAGCAGGTCGCCCAATACAATCAAGTGGCCGGTACTTGAAATCGGCAGAAATTCCGTCAAGCCTTCCACAATGCCCATAAGCAGGGCTTTTAATAGAGTCAAAATGTCCATATTGCTTTCTTTTTTGGTTTTCAGACGACGTTTGCCCGTCTGGATTTTAGGATGAAGCGGTATCGGAATCGGAAAACTGCTGCGGTATGACGGCATTCGCCCTATTCCTCAGCAGTATTCGTTTTTATGGATTTTACGCCGCCCAAAACAAACAGACAGTTCGGAAACCGCCTTATCTTTTGCGGTCATTCCGAAACTGTCTGGCTAAATTCCGTCAGCGCGCGGCTTTGCCGGAACGCTCTTGGCGGACTTTGTTAATCAGCTCGCCTATGATTTTCTGCCCATTCGCCCAATCGCTGCTGAATATGACCCGATATTTGCCTCCGACGATGACGTCCGGTGTGCCGTCGATACGGTAAGTCTCGGTCAGGCTTTGCATTTTTTTAGCGGCTGCGAGGCTGGCGGGTGCGTCGTATGCGGCAATCAGTTTTTTGCTGTCAAAGCTTTTTTGTGCCGCCGCCCAGCTTTTGAAAGTGGCGGTATCCGCCAAATTGATTTTCTGTTCGTGTACGGCTTTGAAAATAGCGGGGTTTGCCTGATACTTCAAACCCGAAGCGTTAACCGCCGCTGCAACCCGCGCCAAGCCCAGCATTTCAGGCATCCAGACGACGTGTTCGGTACGCAGGTAAACGTCTTTCGGGAAAGTTTTGCTGTATGACAGCAAGACGGGATCAAAGTTTTGGCAATGTACGCAGAAATAGCCGAAAAATTCCAAAACTTCGATTTTGGATGCGTCTCGTTGCGGAATCGGTTTGTTCAAAACCGTGTAATCCACGCCTTCGACCGCAGCCTGCGCGCTTGCAGAAAAGGCAAGCGCAAGGCTGAGGAGGACGGCTGCCGGTTTGGTTGTCCGTTTCATTGCCGCCTCCTTATTGAGCCGAACGCATCAGGCTGTTGATATTGTGTTTTTGCAAGTCTTTCTGAACGTTTTTTGCGGCTTCAGACGACATGCTGTTGCTTTGTACGCGGTAAACGGTTTTGTCGCCGTTGGTGCGCTCGACTACTTTGGACGAAATGCCCAGCATGGCGAGTTTGGCACGTTGCGCATCGGCGCTGTTGCGGTCGGCGTACGAACCCATTTGCAGGATGACTTTTTTACCGCCTTCCGCAGTTTTGGCTTCGGCTTTGGCATTGTCGGCTTTGGCGGTTTGTTTGTCCGCTTCGGCTTTCTTCGCTTCTTTCGCCGCGCCTTTATTTGCTTCCTGACGGGCTTTTTCGATGCTGCCGCTGTTCAGGATTTGCTCGGGGGTCGGTTTGTTGGTTTTGGCCGTTTCGGTTTTCTTGGCTTCGGCGGCTTTCTTCTCTGCCGCTTTTTTCTCGGCAAGTTTGCGCTCGGCGCGCGCTTTTTGTTTGTCCGTCAACTCGGCTGCCTTTTTGGCTTTATCGGCGGCTTCTTTGTCGGCTTTTTCTTTTTCTGCACGTTTTTTCGCAAGCTCTGCCTTTTTCTCGGCGAGTTTTTGTCTCAACTCGCGTTCGGCAGATTCTTTGTCTTCTTTTTCAGCTTCGCGCAGGGCTTTTTCTGCTTCGCGGGCTTCGTCTTCCGCTTCATGGACGGCACGCTCTTTTTCCGCTTTTTCTTTGTCCGCGCGTTCTTTCTCGGCTTTGGCTTTATCTGCCTTTTCTTTCGCTTCTTTGTCTGCGCGTTCTTTTTCTTTGGCTGACGCATCGTCGTCGGCTTCGCTGCGTTTCTGTTCGGGCTTGGCTTCTTCTGCCGGACGCTCTTTCTCTACGGGAACGACGACAGGCTGCTCTTCAGTTGCGGGCTTGGACTCAGGTTTGGATTTTTCCTGCGGCTTGAGGATTTCAGGCTCGGTTTGCTGTTTTTGAGGCTCGGTCGCGCCCTTGAAGGCGTTCGGGGTGTCTTGATTCAGAAAATACAGGATGCCCCCGATCACGCCGGTGGCGAGGATGAGGCCGAAGAAAAAGCCGAAAAGGCCTTTGCCGTATTGAGTGTTCTTATTCATGAGATACCTATATTGATGATGCCGTTCAGACGACCTTTTGGCGGCAGAGGAATCTGCTGCTGCCATCGGCAGGGACGGGTCATTTTATCAATATCCTTTATATTGGGCAAAAATGCGCCGTTTGTTTACATGGTTTTTACGAAAACCGCCGTGATGTTAGGACGCGCTGACAATTGACCGACGACGGGCTTCTTTTGCCCGAACAGAATACTCCGCATTGGACACACCAGCAAGATACCCGGCCCGTCTAAACTTTTATAGTGGATTAACTTTAAATCAGGACAAGGTGACGAAGCCGCAGACAGTACGGATAGTACGGAACCGATTCACTTGGTGCTTCAACACCTTAGAGAATCGTTCTCTTTGAGCTAAGGCGAGGCAACGCCGTACCGGTTTAAAGCTAATCCACTATACTTTGAATCTTCCGTTTTCAGTACCCAAGGTCATCTGGAAAACCTTACAACGCGCGGCGGAAGCTGACGGCTTTCAAAACATGGCTTCTGCCGACTTCTTCATCGCCCGCCAAATCCGCCAACGTACGCGCCACGCGCATGATGCGGTGGAAGCTGCGGGCGGAGAGGGAGAGTTTTTCCAACAGGCTGCCCAAGGCTTCCTGCGCTTCTTTTTGGATGCGGGCGGACGTATCGAGTTCACTGACGCTCAAGGCGGCGTTGACTTTACCTTGCCGCGCGTATTGTTTGTCGCGGGCGGCGATCACGCGCGCCAACACGACGGCGCTGCTTTCCCCCGCTTCCTGCTGCATCAGTTCGGCGGCGGACAGGCTGGGGACTTCGATGGTCAAATCGATGCGGTCGAGCAGCGGGCCGGAAATTTTACTGCGGTAACGCGCGACGCTTTCGGGCGTGCAGCGGCAGGGTTTGACGGGATGCCCGAGATAACCGCACGGACACGGGTTCATGGCGGCGACGAGCTGGAATTTGGCGGGATAGACGGCTTGGCGCGCCGCACGGGAAATGTGGATTTCGCCGTTTTCCAAAGGTTCGCGCAAAACTTCCAAAACTTTGCGGTCGAACTCGGGCAGTTCGTCCAAAAATAAAACGCCGTGATGCGCCAATGAAATTTCGCCCGGACGCGGATCGGAACCGCCGCCGACCATGGCTGCCGAACTGGCGCTGTGGTGCGGGCTGCGGAAAGGACGGTGGCTGTCGAGTTGTTGCTGATGGTTGGGCAGAAGCGAACGCAATGCCCATACCTCGACCAATTCGTCTTCGGTCAAAGGCGGCAGAATGCCGGGCAGCCGTTGGGAAAGCATGGACTTGCCCGTTCCCGGCGGGCCCATCATCAAAAGGCTGTGTCCGCCCGCGGCGGCGATTTCCAACGCAAGGCGGGCAGTATGTTGACCCTTGACATCGATGAGGTCAGGCAGTTTGGCGTTTTCAGACGACCTCTGCGGGACTTGGCAGGCGGTTTGCGCCAAGGGTTCGATACCGTTCAAATGGGCGGCGACTTCACCTAACGAACGCGCACCGTAAACGGTAATGCCGCGCATCACGGCGGCTTGTTCTGCGTTTTCCTGCGGCAAGACGAAAGAACGCCCAGCCTGCATACCCTGCCATGCCATCGCCAACGCGCCGCGCACGGGGCGCAACATGCCGGAAAGCGCCAATTCGCCGGCAAACTCGTATTGCGCGAGCTTTTCGGGTGCGATTTGTCCGGATGCGGCGAGGATGCCCAGCGCAATCGGCAGGTCGAAACGTCCCGATTCTTTGGGCAGGTCGGCGGGGGCGAGGTTGACGGTGATTTTTTTGGCGGGGAAGTCGAAACCGCTTTGGATGATGGCGGCGCGCACACGGTCGCGGCTTTCTTTGACTTCGGTGTCGGGCAATCCGACGATATTGAAATGAGGCAGGCCGTTGGCAAGGTGGGCTTCCACTTCGACCAACGGCGCATTCATGCCGCTCAAGGCGCGGCTGTAAACCAAGGCAAGCGACATGTTTCAGACGACCTTATTCGCCGGCTTCGGTTTGCTGCTTGATTTCTTCGACGGCTTCTTGGGCTGCGGTTTGCGCGGCTTCCAATGCGGTCTGCTCAGGCTCTTGCGCGGCTTCGAGTTTTGCCAGACGCTCTTCCAGCTCGACCAGTTTGGTGCGGGTTTTAATCAAAACCTGCTGCTGGATGTCGAATTCTTCGCGCGTAACCAAATCCATACGGTTGAACGCGCTGCCGAGCATGGCTTTGACGTTTTTCTCCATGTCTTTGGCGGGGCTGTTGGCGATGGTTTCGCTGATTTTTGCGCTGACTTCTTCAAAGAGTTGTTTGCCGAACATAATCCGTATCCTTTATATCAGAATATATAAAATCCAAGCGTATTGTATAAGGAAAAAGGTCGTCTGAAAACGGGCATTCTGCTGCCGCGCCTTTTCCCTTCCAAACATCGCCCGCGTGTAGCAAATGCCCGCAAAATCGCTCAATCTTGCGGGCATTTTTGAAACGGCTTTTGCCGTCTGTTTCGATATTCGGCGTATTTTAACGCTCGACGCGGGCATCAAAAATCGGCAGCCACCACGCACCGCCGGTAAAGCCTTTGCACGAGCCGGTAGTGTGTTCCTCGCTGCGGACAAAGCTCTTGCCGTCCCACACCGCCGCATTGCTTGTCCAGCAGTCGCCTATGCCGCGGCCTTTGAAGCTGCCGCTGAGGGTGGCTGTTTTCTCGTCGAATCCGCCGTGCCCGCCGTATACCATCGGCGGCAGCACTTGTTCGATTTTGGTCAACTCTTTATCGGCAATGGCATAGTAGCCGCTGGTTTGATAAGCACCGCCGATACAGATGGCCGAAATCAACACCTGACGATCGTTGAGCGGATGGACATACAGGCTGCGGTTCCAACCCATTTGCTCTTTATTATGCAGGGCAGGACAGTAATTATCGTCGCCTTCGGAAACGCGGTTGCTGTTGCGCAGCAGCTTCATGACGGCGCTGTGGCGCGGTGTGTCTTGTTCCAGTATATCGCCTGCTGTTTTCGGTACGGCAACGGCGCGGATGACGGGTTTGGGCTGCGGGCTGAGGACTGCCTGACTGCTGTTGCCTTTGCGTATCAGCGCGGAAGGCGTATTCAGACGACCTTGGAATTCGTCCGCTTTCAACATTGCCGCCGCCGCGCCTTTGTCGGACAAGTGCCATTCATATTTTCCCGCGCGGATGCTGATTTTGCTTTCTTTTTTCAATGCTTCAAGCAAGGCGTTGGTTTGCGCGCTGCTCAATTTGCCTGTACCTTTTTTGTTCAACGCCAATTTGCCCAGTGATTTGCCGTTCAGCATCAATTCGCTGCGGGCTGCCACACGGGCGAGCTGACGATCATCGTCGTTAAACGGCAGCAGGGAAACTTCGCCGGCAACGGCGGCGTTCGCCCCCGCTTTTCGGGTAAACAAGATGGAAACCGGCGTTTCTGTTTCGTCCGCCTGATAGCCGGCAAGACGGCATGTGCCGGTATTGTCACAAGCGATGTCCCAGTCTTGGTAATTTTGATAAAAGCCTTGGGGCGGAGCGGCCAGTGCGGTGGCGGGCAAAACAGCCAGCAGCCATTTTTTCATGATGTATTCCTTCAGTTTTATTTTATAGTGGATTAAATTTAAATCAGGACAAGGCGACGAAGTCGCAGACAGTACAGATAGTACGGAACCGATTCACTTGGTGCTTTAGCACCTTAGAGAATCGTTCTCTTTGAGCTAAGGCGAGGCAACGCCGTACTGGTTTAAAGTTAATCCACTATATTGGTGGACGGGTAAAAGACGGCGCAGCAAGGAAACACAGTGCCGCGCTGCTTTTTTGTAAAACATATGATGCGTCGTTTGCCAAAAAGTTTTTGACTCGGGACGGCAAAGGTCGTCTGAAACTCCCTTTCAGACGACCTTTATGCTTTTTTAGACGCCTGCGGCTGCTTTCAATACGGCTGCTTTGTCGGTGCGCTCCCAAGTAAATTCAGGCTCTTCGCGGCCGAAATGGCCGTAGGCGGCGGATTTGCTGTAAATCGGGCGCAAGAGGTCGAGCATTTGGACGATGCCTTTGGGGCGCAGGTCGAAATGTTCGCGAACTAAGGCAATCAGTTTTTCTTCGCTGATTTTGCCGGTGCCGAAGGTATCGATGGAAATCGAAGTCGGTTCGGCAACGCCGATGGCGTAGGAAACCTGAATCTGACATTGGGTTGCCAAACCGGCGGCGACGATGTTTTTCGCAACATAACGGCAGGCGTAAGCGGCGGAACGGTCCACTTTGGACGGGTCTTTGCCGGAGAATGCGCCGCCGCCGTGCGGAGCCGCGCCGCCGTAGGTATCGACGATAATTTTACGTCCGGTCAGACCGCAGTCGCCTTGCGGGCCGCCGATAACGAAGCGGCCGGTCGGGTTGATCAGGTATTTGGTTTCGGCAGTCAGCATTTCGGGCGGCAGAACGGGCTTGATAATCTGCTCGATCACGGCTTTGCTCAGTTCTTCATGGCTGATTGCAGGGTCGTGCTGGGTGGACAGGACGACGGTGTCAATGCGTTTTACTTTGCCGGTTTCGCTGTCGTAAACCACGGTCAGCTGCGCTTTTGCATCGGGACGCAGCCACGGCAGGCGGCCGTCTTTGCGCAATTCGCTTTGACGCTGCATCAGGCGGTGGCTGTAATAGATGGCAAACGGCATCAGGGTCGGGGTTTCGTCGCAGGCGTAGCCGAACATCAGACCTTGGTCGCCCGCGCCTTGGTTCAGGTCTATGCCTTCGCCTTCGTTCACGCCTTGGGCGATGTCGGGGGATTGCTGGTCGTAGTACACGCCGACCGCGCAACCGTTGGCATCAAAGCCCAACTCGGACGAGTTGTAGCCGATGCGTTTGATGGTTTCGCGTGCGACTTTGATGTAGTCCACATGGGCGGTGGTGGTGATTTCGCCCGCCAACACGCACAAACCGGTGTTTACCAGAGTTTCCGCCGCGACGCGCGCTTTGGGGTCTTGCGCCAAAACCGCATCCAAAATCGCATCGGACACTTGGTCGGCTACTTTGTCCGGATGGCCTTCGGAAACCGATTCGGAAGTAAACAGATATTCGCTCATTTCAATATTTTCCTTCAAAAACAAGCCGTCTGCTTTCAGACGACCTGTTGTTTCATCATATATCCCACAACGGAAATCATAACAAAATTTCCACCTGCACTCCATCCAAATGATAAATATTCCCACTTGGATAAAGCGGTTCGGAATCCTACCCGTACAGAACATACGGGCAAAAAAATTCCCGCATCAAGCGGGGGGATTTGAATTGCCCTCTCGGACCACATCGGCTTTGCAGCCGTCCACCTTACCTTTCCGTCTGAAAAGCAGGTTGGCATGGAATTCCCAACTCTTAATGCAGCGCGGATGTTAGCAGAAAAGCCCTTCCCCCGCAAGCCGCGCGCCCTTGCGTTTTACGTTACAATACGTCGTCTGAAAACACCCGAACACCCTATCATGCACCTGCCCTCCGCCATTCCCGCCCTTGCCGCCGCCCTCATCTTTACCCTGCCCTTGGGCGCGTGCGGCAAAAAAACATCCGAACAAACCGTGCTTCAGGGCGAAACGATGGGTACGACCTATACCGTCAAATACCTTTCAGACGACCTCCCCAACCCGCCCGCACCCGAAGCCGTGAAAAAGCAGATTGACGGCGCGCTCGAAGAGGTCAACCGCCAAATGTCCACCTACCGCGAAGACTCCGAAATCAGCCGCTTCAACCAAATGCGCGAAACCCGCAAACCCATGCCCGTTTCCGCCGATTTCGCCGCCGTTACCGCCGAAGCCTTACGCCTCAACCGCCTCACACAAGGCGCGCTCGACGTAACCGTCGGCCCGCTCGTCAACCTTTGGGGCTTCGGACCGAACAAAGAAATCACCCGCGAACCCACCCAAGCCGAAATCGACAAAGCCGCCGCCCAAACCGGTACGGACAAAATCATCCTCACGCAAAACGGCAAACAAGCCACCCTCGCCAAAACCCGGCCCGAAGCCTATCTCGACCTCTCCTCCATCGCCAAAGGCTTCGGCGTGGACAAAGTGGCAGGCGAACTTGAAAAACTCGGCATCCAAAACTACCTTGTCGAAATCGGCGGCGAGTTGCACGGCAAAGGCCGCAACGCCCAAGGCGAACCTTGGCGCATCGGCATCGAACAGCCCAACATCGTCCAAGGCGGCAACACCCAAATCGTCGTCCCCCTCGACAACCGCTCCCTCGCCACCTCCGGCGACTACCGCATTTTCCACGTTGACCCGCAAGGCAGGCGGCTGTCCCACATCATCGACCCCAAAACCCGCCGCCCACTGTCGCACCGCCTCGCCTCCATCAGCGTCGTCGCCGACAACGCCACCACCGCCGACGGTCTGTCCACCGGACTTTTCGTACTCGGCGAAACCGAAGCCCTCAAACTCGCCGAACAGCAAAACCTCGCCGTTTTCCTGATTATCCGCGACCAAAACGGCTACCATACCGAAATGTCCGGCGCGTTTAAAAAACTACTCCATTAATATCTACAGACTCATATCCATCCCACAGGAACACCATCATGAAAACCCTACTCCTCACCTTCGGCCTCTTCCTCCTCGTCATCCTCGGCATGGCGGTCGGCTATATTTTTTCCAAACGCACCATCAAAGGCAGTTGCGGCGGCATCTCCTCGCTGGGCATGAAAAAAGTCTGCGACTGCGACACCCCGTGCGACACACTGCAAAAGAAACTGGACGAACAGAAACAGCAGGAAAGCAAAGGCATTACCGTCGATCATTGAACCTTATCCGAATCAGGTTTACCCCTGTTTTGAACTTGGCAACACAAAAGGTCGTCTGAAACCGCATATTGCAGTTTTCAGACGACCTTTGATTTGCAAGTTTGGCTGTTTTTAAAAGGCAGACAGCGATTTAGCAAAGCTGCTCAAATTGCCGTCATTTCCGCGCAGGCAGGAAGGACAGAACAGATATTTCCAATGTCGATTACGATACCAAACTCGCCAAAAAGGTCGTCTAAAAAACCTGAAATCCGTTTTTCAGACGACCTTTTGCTCCACCTTACAAGCGCGTGACGCTCAACACGCCTTTGACGTCGCCGAGGCTGGCGAGGACGCGCGGGAGGTCGTTGACCTGTTTGACTTCGAGCGTGAACCTCATGCTGGCTTCCAAGTCGCGGGACTGGGTTTGCACGGCGGTAACGTTGAGTTTGTGGCGGGCGAGCGCGTCGGATACGTCGCGCAAAAGCCCTGAGCGGTCTTGGGCGCGGATTTCGACATCGACGGCGAACACTTGTCCTTCCTGCAATGCCGCCCAACTTGCGTCCAACACTTTTTCAGGCGCTTGTTCGGCGAGGTGTTGGAAAGACGGGCAGGTTTTGCGGTGGACGGAAATACCGCGTTCGCGGGTAACGAAGCCGACAATATCGTCGGGCGGCGCGGGTTTGCAGCATTTGGCAAGCGTCGTCATCAGGCCGTCTTCGCCATCGATGAGGACACCGGTTTTGCCGCCTTTTTTGATTTTAGACTGTTTGACGATGGTGGTTTCGCTGACAGGTACGGGCGGCGGTTCATTCAGCGTGCCGCAGGCTTTCTGGATGGCGCGGTTGGAAATTTCGCCTTGTCCGACGGCGGTGTAGAGGTCGTCGAGTTTTTTGTAGCCGAGGTTTTCGGCAAGCTCTTGCAGGTTGGGCTTGGGCGTGAGTTTGGCAAGCTGCTTGTCGAGTTGGACGCGGCCTTCTTCGCGCACGGTGTCGGCGTTTTGCTGACGGATGTAGGCGCGGATTTTGCCGATTGCCTTGCTGGATTTGACCCAGCCTTCGTACAGCCAGTTGACGGAAGGATGCCCTTCTTTGGCGGTAATGATTTCGACGCGCTGTCCGTTTTCAAGCGGGGTGGACAGCGGCACGATTTGCCCTTCGACTTTCGCGCCGCGGCAACGGTCGCCGATGCTGCTGTGCAGGGCGTAGGCGAAGTCGATGGGGGTCGCGCCCGTGGGCAGGGAGAGGACTTTGCCGTGCGGGGTCAGGACGTAAATCGTGTCGTTGAAAAGCTCGGTTTTGAAGGCGGCGGCGAGGTCTTCCTTGCCGCTTTCCGCCATGTTTTCGCGCCAGTCCAAGAGTTGGCGCAACCAAGCGATTTTCTGTTCGTAGGCGGAATCGCCTTTGCCGCCCTCTTTATAACGCCAGTGGGCGGCGACACCGAATTCGTTGAATTGGTGCATATCGAAGGTGCGGATTTGCACTTCCACACCTTTGTCTTCCGGGCCGACGATGACGGTGTGCAAACTTTTATAGCCGTTGCCTTTGGGGTTGGCGATATAGTCGTCGAACTCGCCCGGGATGGGCTGCCAGAGGCTGTGGACGATACCCAGCGTGGTGTAACACTCGGGGACGGTATCGACCAGAATCCGCACGGCGCGGATGTCGAACAGCCCGTCGAAGCTGAGTTTTTTCTTCACCATTTTTTTGTAAATGGAGTAGATGTGTTTCGGGCGGCCGGCGACTTCGAAATGGACATTGTATTTTTTGAGCTCCGCGCGCAGGATGTTGAGGAAGTTTTCGATGTATTCGAGGCGTTCGGTGCGTTTTTCGTCCAAAAGCAGCGCGATTTCGCGGTATTTTTCGGGTTCTTGATGGCGGAAGCCGAGGTCTTCGAGCTGCCATTTGAGCTGCCACACGCCCAAACGGTTGGCGAGCGGGGCGAAGATATCGAGGGTTTCTTTGGCGATGGCGCGTTTTTCGGGGCTGTCGGGAACCTCGCTGAGGAACTGCATGGTGCGGGTGCGCATGGCAAGTTTGATTAACACGACGCGGATGTCGGTAACCATCGCCAGCAGCATTTTACGCATGGTTTCGGCTTGCTGGGCGCGCTCTTCGGAAGTGGCGAGGCTGTCCACGCGGGCGAAGTGGGTGAGCTTCTGCACTTCGTCCACACCTTTGACCAGCTCGGCGACGGTGCTGTTGCAGCGTTCGGAAACCAAGAGGTTCCAATCGGGAACGTAGCGTCCGATGTCGGCAAGCAGGGTCGCGGCGACGGCATCGGAGAGCAGGTCGAGTTCGTTGACCATCTGCGCTGCGCCGAGCAAATGGTCGAGCAGCGGTTCACCATACGGCGTGGCGGCATCGGCGGGATAATGTTCTTTTGCCAACGACCATGCGGCGCCAATGAGGTTTTTATCGTTGTCCGGCAGCGCGGCACAGTAACTGTCGAACCATTCGCGCAATTCTTGCGGAGTCGCGCTTTGCGTGTCTTGAATCGGGCTGGTGGCGGTCATGATGGTGTCTTTTCGTTTCGATAAAAACAGGTTTATTGTAACAGGTTGCCAAAGGGATTTGCGGGCTGTTTTGCGGGATATAGTGGCTTAACTTTAAACCAGTACGGCGTTGCCTCGCCTTAGCTCAAAGAGAACGATTCT
>CAUSOO010000037.1:0-23567 GCA_963533245.1 uncultured Neisseria sp. | reverse complement strand
TTTAAACCAGGACAAGGCGACGAAGCCGCAGACAGTACAGATAGTACGGAACCGATTCACTGCTTCAGCACCTTAGAGAATCGTTCTCTTTGAGCTAAGGCGAGGCAACGCCGTGCTGGTTTAAAGTTAATCCACTATAGAAAAACCTTTTTCAGACGACCTCTTGCCAAACCTCGTCTGAAACGTCCCTAAAAAGGAATCCCATGAAACCGATTATCCGCACCGCCCTGACCGCCGCCATCATCCTGCCCCTCGCATCCTGCGGCCTTTTTTCCGGCAAACATCACCCGAAGACCAAAACCCACAACACCGTCCGAACAGTCCAACCCGTCCGCATCAGCAACATCGACCGCACTCAAGGCTCGCAAGAACTTATGCTGCACAGCATGGGGCTAATCGGCACGCCTTACAGATGGGGCGGCAGCAGCACTGCCACCGGCTTCGACTGCAGCGGCATGATTCAATTCGTCTATAAAAACGCCCTCGGTGTCAGCATCCCGCGAACCGCCCGCGACATGGCGGCAGCCAGCCGCAAAATCCCCGACAACCAATTAAAAGCCGGCGACCTCGTCTTTTTCAACACCGGCGGTTCATCCCAATATTCCCACGTCGGCCTCTACATCGGCAACGGCGAATTTATCCACGCCCCAAGCAGCGGCAAAACCATCAAAACCGAAAAACTCTCCAGCCCGTATTACGCTAAACATTATCTCGGCGCGCATACTTTCTTTACGGAATAAGGCATACAGCTGGATTCTTCATCTATCGGCACAAGACAAAAACGAACCAACGTCGTTAACGTAATCTCAATTCCAATACGGCAAATCAAAAAGGTCGTCTGAAAACCTGTTTTTCAAGTTTTCAGACGACCTTTTCGTCAACTCCATTTAAACACCGCCGCTAGCGACGCTTCAACAAAACCGCTCTTTCCTTACCCAAGCAGTTTCATCAAAAACAGCCGCTCCGTTATACAGGCGAAATAGCGGAATAATCAGCGCGTCTTCTGTCCGCGTGTGTTCAAATCGCCGAAATCAAACATTTAAGCCTGCAAAGAAGCGCGATTTTCCAGAACTTGGTCAATCAAACCGTATTCTTTGGCTTCTTCGGCGGACATGAAGTTGTCGCGGTCGGTGTCGCGTTCCAAATCTGCCAGGTCGCGGCCGCAGTGTTTCGCCATCAGGCGGTTGAGTTTCTCTTTGATTTTCAACAGCTCGCGGGCATGGATTTCAATGTCGGATGCCTGACCGCCCAAACCGCCGCTGATTAAAGGTTGGTGAATCATGATGCGGCTGTTGGGCAGGGCGAAACGTTTGCCTTTCTCGCCTGCTGAGAGCAGGAATGCGCCCATGCTTGCCGCTTGTCCCAAGCACAAAGTGGAGACATTGGGCTTGATGAAATTCATGGTGTCGTAAATCGACATGCCTGCCGTTACCGAGCCGCCGGGGGAATTGATGTAGAAGAAAATATCTTTGTCCGGATTTTCACTTTCCAAAAACAACAGCTGGGCAACCACCAAATTGGCGGACTCGTCGGTTACCGGACCGACCAAAAATACGATGCGCTCTTTCAAAAGGCGCGAGTAAATATCAAATGCACGCTCGCCGCGGCCGCTTTGTTCGATAACGGTAGGAACGAGGTAATTATTGAAATCGAAGGACATTTGTGTCTCCTGTCAATGTTGCGAAAGCACCAAAGGGGTGCTTTGGTGCTTTCAAGTTGTCTGTTTCAGACGACCTTTTGAAGATGATTAGGCTTGTGCGCCCATCACTTCGTCAAAAGACAAAGCTTTTTCGGTTACTTTGGCTTTGCCCAAAACGAAATCAACGACGTTGCTTTCTACTGCCAAAGAAGTCGGACCTTGCAGGCGGGAAGGCTCTGCGTAGTACCAGTCGATCACTTCTTGAGGATCTTCGTAGCTTTCTGCGAAGTTGGCAACAACGGCTTTGATTTGCTCTTCAGTCGGTTCCAGTTTGTTTTCTTCAACCAGTTTGGCCAAAATCAGACCCAAAGATACGCGGCGTTCGGCTTGCTCTTTGAACATGTCCAAAGGCAGATCCAAGTTGGCAGCGTCAGCCATGCCTTGGTTGACGAAGTTTTGTTTCATTTCGTTTGCCAAGCGGGCGGCTTCTTCATTTACCAAAGCAACAGGCGCTTTCAGCTCTACGGCTTTGAGCAGCGCGTTCATTACAGATTCTTTGGTTTGTTCGTTCACGCGGCGCTCAACTTCGCGGCCTACGTTTTTCTTCACTTCTTCGCGCATTTTGGCAACGTCGCCGTCGGCGATACCCAATGCTTTGGCGAAGTCGGCATCAACTTCGGGCAGGGTGGGTTCGGATACGTTGTTCAATGTGATGGTGAAGACAGCGGATTTACCGGCAACATCTTTACCGTGGTAGTCTTCAGGGAAGTTGACGGTAACGTCTTTGCTTTCGCCTGCCTTCATGCCGACTACGCCGGCTTCAAATTCAGGCAACATTTGACCTGCGCCCAATACGAAGGCGTAGTTTTTGGATGCGCCGCCGGCGAAAGGTTCGCCGTCGATTTTGCCTTCGAAGTCGATGATGACGCGGTCGCCGTTTTGGGCTTCGCGTTCAACATGGTTGAAGCGGGTGCGTTGTTTGCGCAGGATTTCTACGGTTTGGTCCACTTCGGCATCGCCGACGGAAGCGGTTACTTTTTCGACTTCTTGTGCAGACAAATCGCCGATAACGACTTCAGGGAACACTTCGAAAATCGCAGCGATTTTCAGGGATTCTTTATCGTCTTGTTCTTCAACGCCTTCGAAACGCGGATAGCCGGCAACTTTCAATTCTTGGGCAACGGCAACATCGTAGAAGCGGCGTTGGACCATTTCATTGATGACATCATTTTGAGCGCTTGCACCGTACATTTGGGCAATCATTTTTAAAGGTGCTTTACCCGGACGGAAACCGTCGATTTTTGCACGGCGTTGGGTTTGTTTCAGTTTTTTATCGGTTTCTGCGTTGATTTCGGACCAAGGCAGGGACAACACTACTTTGCGTTCCAGATTTTCTAAAGTTTCAACAGTTACGCTCATCGTAAGACCTTAATTTGTTGTGTTAAATAAAAAATGGGAATCCTTTTGCCAATGATGACTGCAAAGCGGCTCCTACCCATCAGGGCTTTTATCATCCGTTGCTTGCAAAAGGCAGGAAAATTAGCTGGCTAGTATATCACAATGTTTGATTGACTGGATAATATAGTGGATTAACTTTAAACCAGCACGGCGTTGCCTCGCCTTGTCCTGATTTAAATTTAATCCACTATATCGTCGAAAGGCGGGCCGATTTTGCCCCGATAAAATAAGGTATTGAATCCGACATCATAAAAGGTCGTCTGAAAACAGGTATAACCGGTTTTCAGACGACCTTTGGTAATTATTGAGATTACAACTGGTCTTTTTGCGCCAGAATTCTGCGGCTGCCGTTGATGTCTGCGGGGGAAACGACACCGGCGTTTTCGAGCGCTTCCATTAGGTTGGCGGCGCGGTTGTAGCCGATGCGCAACTGGCGTTGCAGGGAGGAGATGGAGGTTTTTTTGCTTTCCAAAATGTAGGCGACGGCTTGGTCGAACAGTTCATCGCTGCCTGCATTCGGATTGACGATGTTGGTGGTTTCCAGCGCGGCTTCACCGCTGAGCAAACCTTCGACATAGTCGGCAGGGGCTTGCGATTTGACGTAGTTGACGACTTGATGCACCTCGTCGTCTGAAACGAATGCACCTTGCAGGCGGGTCGGTTCGGCGCTGCCCGGTTGCAGGAACAGAGAGTCGCCGTATTTCAACAGTTCGTCCGCGCCCATCTGATCAAGGATGGTGCGGCTGTCGATTTTGCTTTGTACGGTAAACGCCATACGCGTCGGGATATTCGCTTTAATCAAGCCGGTGACGACATCGACGCTCGGACGTTGGGTCGCGACAATCATATGGATACCGGCGGCGCGCGCTTTTTGGGCGAGGCGGGCGATTTGTTGCTCGACGGCTTTGCGTTCGGTCATCATCAGGTCTGCCAACTCGTCGATAACGACCACAATCATCGGCAGTTTTTCCAGCGGCTCGGGGTCGTCTGGATTCAGACTGAACGGGTTGGGCATGGGTTTGCCCGATGCTTTGGCGGCTTCGACTTTTTGGTTGAAGCCTTCCAAGTTGCGCACGCCGGCGTGGGAAAGCAGGCGGTAGCGTTTTTCCATTTCGGCGACACACCAGTTCAACGCCTGCCCTGCTTCGCGCATATCGGTAACGACCGGGCAGAGCAAGTGCGGAATGCCGTCGTAAATGCTCAATTCGAGCATTTTCGGGTCAATCATGATGAAGCGGACTTCGTCGGGCGTGGCTTTGAAAAGCATGGACATAATCATGCCGTTCACGCCGACGGATTTGCCCGAACCGGTCATACCGGCGACCAAAAGGTGCGGCATTTTTGCCAAATCGCCGACCACGGGCGTACCGGAGATGTCTTTACCCAACGCGACGGTCAGCTTGGATTTGGCTTCGGTAAACACGGGAGAAGACAAGATTTCGCTCAACATCACGTCTTGGCGTTTTTCGTTGGGCAACTCGATGCCCATGGTGTTTTTGCCCGCGATGGTTTCCACGATGCGCACGGATTGCAGCGACATAGATCGCGCCAAATCTTTAGACAGGGCAACGATTTGGCTGCCTTTTATGCCTTGCGCGGGTTCGATTTCATAACGCGTAATCACAGGGCCGGAAGTGGCGGACACGACTTGCACGCCGATGCCGAATTCTGCCAGCTTAGATTCAATCAGTTCGGCAGTGCGCTCCAATTCGGCAGGATTGATGCTGACGGGTTCGCCGTTGGGCAGGCGCAGCAGGTTCATGCTGGGTTTGTGGTATTCGCCTGTTTGTTGCGGCTCGTTGTCTTCAAACAAGGAAGCCTGAATTTTGGGTGGCGGCGCGACGGAGACCGCGACGGATTTGCGGTTGCTGGTGCTGCCTGCAAGCGGAGTAACGGGCGTGGCGGTGATGTTTTTGGCTTCTTTCACCATACGGCGTGTATTTTCCGTTTCCAATGCTTCGGCGGTCGAGCCGTCGTCCTTGCGTCTGCCCAATGCCTTTTTCAGACGACCCCAAATGCCTGAAAACAGGCTTTCGGTATTGCGTCCTGTTTTTGCCATGACTTCCAGCCAAGACACTTGCGCCAGCAAGGAAACGGAAAGCAGCAGCATGACGCACATAATCAGCAGGCTGCCGGATTTGCCCAGCAGCCAAGCCAAGCCCGAACCAGCCAAAGCGCCGACCAAACCGCCCGCACCGACAGGCAGGGTTTCGTCCAAAGTATTTTGAAGGGTGAAATATTCGAGAATCGGGCTGCACACCAAAAGCAGGAACAAAGCCAGCGCGGCAACGCCGTGGTTGTACGATTTGTAGTTTTCACGCTTTTGCAGCGGGCGGAAATTTTTATAGAGGAAAACGCACGAAGCGGCGATCCACCACCAAAACGACAGTCCAAAAAGATAATAGCCGACATCGGAAACATACGCGCCAAACAGCCCGCCGAAATTGGCGATGTCATCCGATTTTGGCACGCTGCGCGACCATGCGGGGTCGGTCATTTTGAAGCTGGCGAGGGAAATGGCGATGAAGACCGTCACCATCAGCCCGAAGAGCCACAGCGCGTCGTTAATCAAATTGACGACATGCTCGGGGCGCGCTTTTTTTTCTTCATTTTTTTGCAGCGCTTTGGCAGCCTTCAAACGCTCGGAAACCTTGTTCGGCTCTGTCTGCGCCTTTGTTTGGCTTTGACGGCGCGTGCTCGGTTTAGCGTTTGTTTTGGCTTTAGTTTTTGATGCGGTTTTAGAGGATTTTGCGGTCATGGATGGATTTTTGATATTCGGTACAGGTCGTCTGAAAAGGGAAAACCGACGGGGAATCAATCCGTCGGGTGTAATGTGTGTTGGGTTCAAATTATACCGTATTTACCGTTTCTGATAAAACAAGGTCGTCTGAAAAAGGTTTTCAGACGACCTCTTGTTCAGCTGTCAGCCGTCAGTCTTTCAATGACTGCTCTGCGGCATTGCGGACTTTATCGGCAGCCGCTTCGATTTCGGATTGGACTACTTCGGCAGCAGCTTGCGCCGGAGCGGGCGTTTCCGCTTGTGCGGCGCTTGCGGTTTCGGTCGGCGCGGCAGCTTCAGGGGCTTGGAGCGGCAGGCGCGCCAAAACAGTACGAACGCCGGTGACTTTGTCGCCGATGGCAACTTGAGCCTGCGCGTCAACCGGCAGATACATATCGACGCGCGAACCGAAGCGGATAAAGCCGTAGCGTTCGCCGCGGGTCAGTTTCTCGCCCACTTTGGTGTAACACAAAATACGGCGGGCAACCAAGCCTGCGACTTGGACGAAGGTGATTTCGCGACCTGACGCGGTAGTCGCCAGTACGGCGTTGCGTTCGTTTTCGGTACTGGCTTTGTCCAAATCGGCATTGAGGAATTTGCCTTTATTGTATTCGACGGCGGTCACGGTGCAGTCGGCAGGCGATTTTTGCGAGTGGACGTTGAAGACGTTCATGAACACGCTGATTTTCAACGCTTCGGTATCACGGTAAGGATCACGCGCGCGCTCGACGACGACGATGCGTCCGTCAACGGGGCTTAAAATCGCTTCGGGGTCTTGCGGGATTTCGCGGGCGGGATCGCGGAAAAATTGCAGGGCAAATACGGTGAACACCCAAAACGGCAGCGACCACCAGCCGCAGCAGGCAGACACCAGCAAACTCAATACCAAACCGCCGCCGATAAACGGCCAGCCCTCGCGGGCGATAATCGGGTGGGGGTACAGACGGTTCATAACTTTCCTTTTCTATTCAAATTTTCTATTCAAATTGCCGCCATTATAGCGGAATATCCTAAAAAGGTCGTCTGAACGCTGTTTCAGACGACCTTTTGTCTTTTTGTATTTATTGTTATCCGGCGGTGTTACCGTTTTCCAAAACATCCAAGATGTTTTTCAGATTGGCGGAATCGAGCTGACCGGGCGCGGAAGCGGTTCCTGCCGTGCCGAACGTGATGGCGGAGCCGAAGGTCGAGCCTGCGATGCGGCTGACGAGTCCGAGCTTGCCCATGGAGATAGTGACAATCGGGCGGTTTGCGGCTTGGCGGGCTTCCCAAGTGGCGTCCAAAAGCGTCAGGACATCGGCAGGGCTTTGGGGCATCACGGCGATTTTGCAGATGTCCGCGCCTGCCTCTTCCATTTTTTTCAGACGACCTGTGATATCCGATTTGGCGGGCGTTTGATGAAAATCGTGGTTGCTCATCAGTACAGCGGTGTCGTGCGCTTTGGCGGCGGCAACCGCTTGGCGGACTTCGCTCTCGCCGGCGGAAAGTTCGATGTCGATGATGTCGATGATGCCTGAAGCGGCAGCTTTATCGAGCAACTCGAAATAATACGCTTTGCTGCAAGGGTATTCGCCGCCTTCCTCTGCTCGTCTGAAGGTGAACAGCAGCGGGGTTTCGGGAAAGGCGCGGCGTACGGCTTCGGCTTGGGCGATCAGGTATTCGGGATTGCCCGCTTGGTCGAAATAGTCGGCTCTGAATTCGATAATATCGAAACAGGCGTGTTCGAGGTTTTTCAGGGCAGCGGATAAGGCTGCTTCGTCTCGGGCAACCAAGGGAACGGCGATTTTCGGCTGTCCGCTGCCGAGCGTGAGATGGCGGATGGTCAGGGTTTTCATGGTTTTTCTGCTGTATTGGTACGATGGCTGTCGAGCAGCGGATCGGGGAACGGTGTCCAAACGACGCCGTTGATGCCGCTTTCGGTCAGGCGGCGGTTGAGCCAGCTGTTGCACGTATTGAAAAGATGGTAGCGTCCTTCTGCCTCGTAGAATGCGTCGTCAGCGCTGTAATGCGCGCCGGCGACGGGGATGGCTTTGCCTGCTTTCAACTTGAAATGGCGCATCAGGTTGGCACTCAGGCGGCGGTATTGTTCGCGGCTGACGGTGAATTTGACGGTATTTTCGCCTTCGCGCGGCGGCTCGCGGTAGTAGATGGCGTGAATCAGCGTGCTGTTGATTCCGCTTAACGCCTGTACTGCCGTAGAGGCGGTCAAATCCGACCACTGCGGCGTATTCAAATAGAAATTGCGCTCGCCCCAGCCTATGCCGACGTAGCGGATGGGCGCATCGCCTTGCCCTGCGGGGCTGTCGGCAGGATTGATGATGCTGGTCCAGTCGAAAAGGTCGTCTGAAAGCGGCATGACGATGTCGGCGTGTACGCCGTTGCTGTTCAGGTAAAGGGTTACCTCGCCATCGGAGGCTTCAATGCTGTCCTGCGGAATCTTACCAAGTATGTAAGCGGCGGCAAAGTAAAGGATGGCGGCGATGATAAATGCCAACACGGCTTTCAGGAGGATTTTGAATATTTTTTTCATTGACGTGACGGCGTCGTTAAAGATGCGGCATCATATCACGATAACGGCATGTTTTAGACATTTCAGACGACCTTAACGCTTTAACTACAAAGGAGGTCGTCTGAAAATCAACAAAAAGATATTTTTAGTTTCCCATCAATCCGTTTTCGTAAAAAACCGCGCCCGATTGTTAACATTATATTTACACTACACCCGATTACAAATATACTCATTACCATGCCGCACGGCTTTGTTTGCTTGAAATCCAAAGCTTGCGAACAACCCGCTGCGGGAAACAAGAAAAACCGATTCAGTGAAATCAATAAAAAAGCAATGTCAGGCGATGAGCCCAGGCATCCGTGGTTTTAGCGATTTCACGTTATGTTTCAGAGGAATACTCCATGGACTTACATGCAAAGGACAAAACCCAGCATCCTGAGAATGTCGAGCTGCTCAGTGCGCAAAAGCCGATTACCGACTTTAAGGGCCTGCTGACCACCATCATTTCCGCCGTCGTCTGTTTCGGCATTTACAGCATCCTGCCCTACAGCACCGATGCCAACAAAGGCATCGCGCTGTTGATTTTCGTTGCCGCGCTTTGGTTCACCGAAGCCGTCCACATCACGGTAACCGCATTGATGGTGCCGATTCTCGCCGTCGTACTCGGCTTCCCCGATATGGACATCAAAAAAGCGATGGCGGGCTTTGCCGATCCGACGATTTACATCTTCTTCGGCGGCTTCGCGCTTGCCACCGCCCTGCACATGCAGCGCCTCGACCGCAAAATCGCTGTCAACCTCTTGCGCCTGTCACGCGGCAATATGAAAGTCGCCGTATTGATGCTGTTTGCCGTTACCGCCTTCCTGTCCATGTGGATCAGCAACACCGCCACCGCCGCCATGATGCTGCCTTTGGCAATGGGTATGATGAGCCACCTCGACCAAGAAAAAGAACGTAAAACCTACGTCTTCGTCCTGCTCGGCATCGCCTACTGCGCCAGTATCGGCGGTTTGGGTACCGTGGTCGGTTCGCCGCCGAACATGATTGCCGCCAAAGCGCTGAATCTGGATTTCGTCGGCTGGATGAAGCTCGGTCTGCCGATGATGCTGTTGATTCTGCCGCTGATGCTGTTCTCCATGTACGTCATCCTCAAGCCCAATCTGAACGAACGCGTCGAAGTCAAAGCCGAGTCTATCCCATGGACGCTGCACCGCGTGATTGCACTGTTGATTTTCATCGCTGCTGCCGTGGCTTGGGTATTCAGCTCCAAAATCAAAGAAGCGTTCGGCATCTCCAACCCCGATACCGTCATCGCCCTGATTGCCGCCGTCGCCGTCGTCGTATTCGGCGTGGCGCAATGGAAAGAAGTCGCCCGCAACACCGACTGGGGCGTATTGATGCTCTTCGGCGGCGGTATCAGCTTGAGCGCGCTGCTGCAATCTTCCGGCGCATCCGAAGCATTGGGTCAGCAGGTGGCCACCACTTTCACCGCCGCGCATCCGCTGCTGGTGATTTTCGTAGTCGCCACCTTCATCATCTTCCTGACCGAGTTCACCAGTAACACCGCCTCCGCCGCGCTGCTTGTACCTATTTTCGCCAGCATCGCCACGCAAATGGGGCTGCCCGAACAAGTCTTGGTATTCGTTATCGGCATCGGCGCATCTTGCGCGTTCATGCTGCCAGTTGCCACGCCGCCCAATGCGATTGTGTTCGGTACAGGCTTGATTAAGCAACGCGAAATGATGAACGTCGGCTTGCTGCTGAACGTCCTCTGTATCGTATTGGTTGCGCTGTGGGCTTATTTCATCCTGATGTAAACCCGTAAAACCCTAGCCAAGGTCGTCTGAAAGAATATTTTTCAGACGACCTTGAAGTTTTTCCGCCCAGCACCATTTGTAAAAAGATTCTTAACGAAAGGAAACCCATGATTATCCTGCACACCAACAAAGGCGACATCAAAATCGAACTCGACTTCGACAAAGCCCCCGTTACCGCCAAAAACTTCGAGCAATACGTCAAAGACGGCTTCTACGACGGCGTAATCTTCCACCGCGTCATCAAAGGCTTCATGATTCAAGGCGGAGGCATGGACGAGAACATGAACGAAAAAGAAACACGCGAGCCGATTCAAAACGAAGCGTCCAACGGCCTGCCCAACGAGAAATACACCATCGCCATGGCGCGCACCTCCGACCCGCATTCCGCCAGCGCGCAATTCTTCATCAACACCGCCGACAACGCCTTCCTGAACTTCCGTTCCAAAGAGCTGTACGGCAAAACCGTCGTCCAAGACTGGGGCTACGCCGTATTCGGCAAAGTCGTCGATGGTTTTGATGTAGTCGATGCCATCGAAGGCGTCGCCACCAAACGCCACGGCTACCACGACGACGTACCGACCGAACCTGTCGTCATCACCAAAGCCGAAGTGGTATAAGATTGACGCGTTACATCCCATGACGCAAAAAGCAGCCTGAAACGGGCTGCTTTTTTATTGGGCAAATATTTGAACGCAATCCGCCGCGCTTGTTTTCAGACGACCTTTTGTACAGAAACCGTCGCCTACGGATTCAAACCCGCTTTGCCCCATCTCAAAAGACGATTTATAGTGGATTATAGTGGATTAAAATAAAAATGAGACAAGGCGGCAACGCCCGCCGTGTACGGGTAGTACATAGGGACGTTGGCAACGCCGTATCATTGCAATTTTAATCCACTATAAATTTAAATCAGGACAAGGCGACGAAGCCGCAGACAGTACAGACAGTACGGAACCGATTCACTTGGTGCTTCAGCACCTTAGAGAATCGTTCTCTTTGAGCTAAGGCGAGGCAACGCCGTACCGGTTTAAAGTTAATCCACTATAATCCGCCATGGATTTTCCGTTACAATAAAGCTGATTTTGTTCACAGGTATCCATCATGCAGATTCAACCCTACCAAGCCGACATTGCCGAAAGAATGCTGGTCGGAACGACCGGAGAAACCATTCATCCCGATGCCCAATTCGTCCACACCGAAAACGGCTATTGGATCGCGTGGCATGACCAAACCGCCGCCCTGCTCGCTCCCGATACGCCGCCCGATATCCCCTGCTTTTGGGTCGAAGGCGCGCAAAACCTCGAAGAGCTTGTCGCGCTGGTTGAAAACGGCGAATTTGACGAAATGGAAGAATTCGACGGCGATGACGAAAGCTGGCACGAAGCGGCTTCCGGATGCAGCGGCGGACACCACGACCATCAATGCGGATGCGAACATTGATGAACATAAAAGTCCTTCTTCTTCCCGTGTTCCTCAGCTTAGTACTCAGCGGCTGTATCGTCACCAGCGCCGTCAATCTGGCCGCAACCACCGTCATGACCGCAGGTAAAATCGCTGTCAAAGGCACAGGCGCGTTAATCAATGCCGCGATTCCCGACAAGGACAAAAAGAAGGACAAAGAAAAGAAATCCCGCGAACAGGCGGATGATTATTTAGAAGAACCGCGTGAAGAATAAGCAGCCGCGCCCATACCGACGACTGCAGAACCATTCAAACAAAAGGTCGTCTGAAACGGCAAACCGTTTTTCAGACGACCTCTTTTGCTTCTATTAAGACCTTACCAATTCATCAGGCTCAAAACCCGTTTTCCATCATGATTTCGCCGGGGATGCGGTTGCGGTGCATGGCGAAGCCCAAGTCCATCAGGGCTTGGAACGTGTCTTTGACCATGGCGGGATTGCCGCAGACCATAAAGCGCGTGTCCGATTTAGTGAACTTGAATCCCGCGTATGTTTCGAGGCTGCCGTCTTTCAGCAGCTCGGGAATGCGCTTGCCGCTCAACGCGCCTTCGGTTTCCTCGCGCGTGGTGATGGGGACGAAGCGGAATTTGTGGAAATATTCGCCAATCAGCGGATGGTCTTTCAACGCTTCAACACGTCGTCTGAAAATCAGTTCCCCGGCGAAAGAAACCGAGTGCGCCAAAACCAAGCGGTCAAAACGCTGCCAGATTTCGGGCTGCTCGATGATGGAAAGGAAAGGCGCGATGCCCGAACCGGTGGAGAGCATGACCAAATCCTTGCCGTCGGGGAATCGCTCGGGCAAGAGGAAACCGGTAGCGGTTTTATCGAGCAGTATGGTGTCGCCCTCTTTCATGGCGGCAAACCGCGCGGACATGGGGCCGCCTTCGATCAAAACGGCAAAATATTCGAGCGTATCGGCGTATTCGGCAGACACGACGGAATACGCGCGCCAGATAAAGCCTTCGCCGTCGCGAAAACCGAGCCGCGAAAACTGTCCCGCCGAAAAGCGGTAGGATTCGGGGCGACTGATGGCAAAAGTCATCAGCTTGGGCGTATGGTGTTTAACCCACAAGACTTTTTCTTCGGTAAACTTGGCTTCGGGCGAGGCTGCCATAATGGGATTCCTTGTGTGTGCGGGATGGGAAACGAGAGGTATTATACCCGTTCGCTTGACGAAAGGTCGTCTGAAAACCTGATTGTCCGGTTTTCAGACGACCTTGAAACGGAACTGAAACTCAAATTTTACGGCTGACGGCGCAGGCGCATGGTTTTGCCGTTTTGCTCCAAAATTAAATCATTGCCGTCGAAACGATAGTTCCACACGCTTTTCATGTTCAAGAAAGCCTCTTCCAGCTTCATGTCTTCACACAGCATCATCGTCGTGGCAATCGGACCAAAATCAATTTTGCCCGCTCCGGCTTCCTGCGCTTGAAGCGTCAAATGATTGCAACCCATCTTGCCATGCGCCTTGGGCATTTTGCTCAAATCCAAAAAAGCCGTTCTGCCCGCCAAATCTTTTTCGGTGAATTTGCCGAAAGAAACCACAAACCATTTCGCTGCCAAAGCCGGCGTTGACGCTTGACGCGGTTCGGATGGTTTTTCAGACGACATAACAGGTTGGGACGGCTGCGGTTTTTCAGCAGGCGAAGTACAGGCGGTCAGAATGATTGCGGTCATAAGGGTGGGGATCAGGGTTTTCATGATTTTACCTTTCTAACGTGAGGTCAGCTAAAAGGTCGTCTGAAACCGCTTCAGCGAAACCCGCTACGCACTTTTCAGACGACCTATTTATCTTTACAACGTCGAGTCCAAAGCCTTGGAAATATCGTTCCAAATATCGTCCGCGTCTTCAATGCCGATGGAGAAGCGCAGCAGGCCGACTTTGATGCCCATTTCCATTTTCACATCATGCGGCACGCCACTGTGGGACTGGGAATAGCAATGGTTGACCAGACTTTCGACGCCGCCGAGGCTGGACGCCATTTTGACCAGTTTCATGTTTTTAATCACGCTGTTTGCCGCTTCGCGCGTGTCGTTTTTGAGGTAAACCGTTACCACGCCGCCGATGCCTTTGGGCATTTGGGTTTTCGCCAGTTCGTAATGTTCGTGCGACGGCAGGCCGGGATAGAACACTTTTTCTACGGCGGGATGGGCTTCGAGGCGGCGGGCGATGTCGAGCGCGTTTTTGCAGTGCGCCTCCATACGCAAGGCGAGCGTTTTGATGCCGCGCAACACCAGCCAGCAGTCCATCGGGCCGGCAATCGCGCCGGTATGCACCATCATGTCGTGCAGCGGTTCCGCCAGTTCTTTGGTTTTGACGGCAACGATGCCCATCAATACGTCGGAGTGGCCGCAAAGGTATTTGGTGGCGGAGTGGAACACGATGTCGCAGCCCATTTCCAGTGGCTGTTGCAGATACGGCGTGGCGAAGGTGTTGTCGATGCCGACCAATGCACCGGCGGCATGGGCTTTGGCGGCAAGCGCTTTGATGTCCACCAGCCGCAAAAGCGGATTGGACGGGGTTTCCAGCCAAACCAGTTTCACCTTGTGCGCGGCAAGCAGTTCATCCAAGCGGTCGGGGTTGCCCAAATCGGCAAAAACGACGTTTACGCCCCACTCTTTATATACGTCAATCAGCAAGTCATACGCGCCGCCGTAAATGTCGGCGACAGCGACGATGGTATCGCCCGGACGCAGGAATGTACGCCACACGGCATCAATGCCCGCCATACCGCTGGAAAAGGCAAAACCCGCCGCCCCGCGTTCCAAGTCGGCAACCGTGTCTTCCAAAACCTGACGGGTCGGATTGCTCAGGCGCGAATAGCGGTAGGGAACCTGCTCGCCGATTTCGTGCAGCGCGAACATACTGTTCTGATAAATCGGCGGCATCAGCGCGCGGTTGTGTTCGTCGCAATCGTAGCTGGAATGGATGGCTTTGGTGGCGAATTTCATCTCGGTTCAACCTTATAAAGATATGAATAATTCAGGATTTTATCACTATCCGAAAAATAGAAACAATCAATGCGGACACGGTTTGCAAGTGATATAATCTCGCATTTGCAAAACGGACGGCATGAATCCGTTTCCAAACGACACACACCCCAACAATCCGACAATTAAGGACAAACAACGCATGAACGCCATTGCAGACGTGCAATCCAGCCGAGATTTACGCAATCTGCCGATTAACCAGGTCGGTATCAAAGACCTACGCTTTCCGATTACTTTAAATACCGCCGAAGGCAGCCAATCCACCGTCGCCCGCCTGACCATGACGGTTTTCCTGCCCGCCGACCAAAAAGGCACGCATATGTCGCGCTTCGTGGCGTTGATGGAGCAACAAACCGAGGCTTTGGATTTCGACAGGCTGCACAAACTGACCGCCGAAATGGTCGCGCTTTTAAACTCTCATTCCGGCAAAATCAGCGTTTCCTTCCCCTTCTTCCGCAAAAAATCCGCGCCTGTTTCCGGCATCCAATCCCTGCTCGACTACGACGTTACCCTGACGGGCGAAATCAAAAACGGCGCATACAGCCATAATTTGAAAGTCATGGTGCCCGTAACCTCTTTGTGTCCGTGTTCCAAAGAAATTTCCCAATACGGCGCGCACAACCAACGCTCGCACGTTACCGTCAGCCTGACCGCCAACGCCGAAGTCGGCATCGAGGAAATCATTGACTGCGTGGAAGCGCAGGCAAGCTGCCAGCTTTACGGCCTGCTCAAACGCCCTGATGAAAAATACGTTACCGAAAAAGCCTATGAAAACCCGAAATTCGTAGAAGACATGGTGCGCGACGTAGCCACTGCGCTGATTGCGGACGGACGCATCGAAAGCTTCATCGTCGAAAGCGAAAACTTCGAATCGATACACAACCACTCGGCTTACGCCTATATTGCTTATCCTTAAACAAGCAAAAAAAATCGAAAAGGTCGTCTGAAAACCGAAAAATCAGTTTTCAGACGACCTTTCCCGTTCCAATCGACTATGAAAAAGAGACAATCCGACGGGCATCATCTATCAAGCAGTCCGATAATCCCCCTCGCAACGATATAGTGGATTAACTTTAAATCAGGACAAGGCGACGAAGCCGCAGACAGTACAGATAGTACGGAACCGATTCACTTGGTGCTTCAGCACCTTAGAGAATCGTTCTCTTTGAGCTAAGGCGAGGCAACGCCGTACTGGTTTAAAGTTAATCCACTATAAAAAACAATCGCTGCTTTTAATATAAATTAAGGCCTATAAACGGCTGCTGCGTTTATAATGCGCCTGTTCAACCCTTCCACCGAGAAGACGCCATGAAAAAACTCCTTTACTTCTTTACCGCCTTTTTTGCCCTGTGTTCCAGCGCATTTGCTGTGAACGCCGACGATTTGCTGCCGCCCGAAAAAGCGTTCGTGCCGCAAGTGAACGTTACTGACAAAGGCATCAACGTCGAATTCAAAATCGCCGATGGCTACTATATGTACCAATCGAAAATCGTCGCCGCCACCACGCCTGAAGGCGTATTGGGCGAACCGGTTTTCAGCAAAGGCGAACTCAAAGAAGATGAGTTTTTCGGCAAACAAACCGTGTTCCACCGCGCCGCTCAGGTCAACTGGCCTTACAAAAAAGCCGCGCCGACCTACAAGCTGACGTTGACTTATCAAGGTTGCGCCGAAGCCGGCGTATGTTACCCGCCTGTGGACACGTCTTTTGAGATTAATGGCAACGGCCTGTACCAGCCGCAAAGCGACGAACCCATATCCGCTAAAGACCGCTTCCTGCAACCCGATTCCGCCAAACCATCCCCCGCCGCCGCGCCTAAAGCCTCGCAAAACGACGACAGCAGCCGCTTCAAATTATCGTGGGACACATTAAACGCCAACCTGTTGGCGTTTTTTACCGCAGGGGTATTCCTGAGCTTTACCGCCTGTATGTATCCGCTTTTACCGATAGTCTCCAGCATCATCGTCGGTGATAAAACCGCCGGCAAAGGCCGCGCCTTCGCGCTGTCCGTAGCGTATGTGCAAGGTTTGGCACTGACCTACACGCTGGTCGGCGTCATCGCAGGCCTGACGGGCGCGCTCCTAACCGTATGGCTGCAACAGGCATGGGTCGTCCTTGCCGCCGCAGGTCTGATGGTCGTCCTCGCGCTGTCTATGTTCGGACTTTTCAACATCCAACTGCCCAACGCCGTCCAATCCTACTTCCAAAACCAAAGCAGCAAACTCTCCGGCGGCAAAATCTTCTCCGTTTTCGTCATGGGCATACTCTCCGCGCTGATCGTCGGCCCCTGCGTCGCCCCGCCGCTCGGATTCGCCCTAGGCTATATCGGACAAACCGGCGATGCCGTTTTGGGCGGACTGGCGTTGTATGTCTTGGCACTCGGCACCGGCGTTCCGCTGATCCTCATCGGCACATTCGGCGGCCACGTCCTGCCCAAAGCAGGCGACTGGATGAACGGCATCAAATACGCCTTCGGCTTCATCCTGCTTGCCGTAGCCGTCTATCTCGCCACGCCGCACCTGCCCTACTACCTCGTTGTCGCGCTTTACACCCTGCTCATGATCGTCCCTGCCGTCATGTTGCTGGTTAAATCCGGCAAACAAAAAGGTCGTCTGAAAACCGCAGCCTCCGTTTTAGGCTTCCTGCTCATCATCGGCGGCGCATGGTTCGGCTGGCAAAGCGCAAACAAACAAACCACCGCCCTGCACCACTTTCTGACGTTGTCTCCCCCGTCCGAAGCAGGTAAAACCACCGACCACGGCAAAATGTTCACCGACGTCGCCGAACTCAAAGCCGCCATGGACGCCGCATTGAAAGCCAACCCCGACAAACCCGTCGTTTTGGATTTCTATGCCGACTGGTGTATTTCCTGCAAAGAAATGGCAAACTACACGCTCAACCAGCCGCAAGTGCATGAAGCCGTCGATATGGAACGCTTCTTCCAAATCGACGTAACCGCCAACACGCCCGAACATCAGGCACTCTACAAAGAATACGGGATCTACGGCCCGCCGGGCATTTTTGCCATCCACGCCGACGGCCGCCGCAGCGACCCCTTGCTCGGCTTCGCAAAACCGGACGAATTCATCAACTGGTACAAACAAAACGAAAAATAAAGACGAAAGGTCGTCTGAAAACCTGAAACAGGGTTTTCAGACGACTTTTTTAAATGGTGGGTTTCAACCTATCTTACTTTCCCACCAACCGGTAAATCAGTTTCGATTTTTGGTAAATTTAAATGAGCAAAACATATAAAGTCAGCCCTGAATATATAAGAATTTTTCTTGGATTATTACACGAAGGTGTCGATGACAGACTTGAAGGATTATCAGGTATGAATTTGGTAAATCGAGATAGTGTAAAAAAATTAGTGGAAGAATATCTGTATCCTGAATATCAAAACTTACCCATATCAACCCGATTCAGAATTAAAGAGAGTTTAAGGTTTGGCTTAAATTTCTGGACGGAAGAAAAGCTATATGATCAATTTCCCAGCACCGATGCAGCCTTTGAAATCCCTCAACAAATGACCGCAAAAGAACTGTATAAGCAAATTTGGGATGATATGTTCGATCATGAAGATATCACTGTTCTCGATATGACGAAATATCAGGAATCGAACTGAAACTGACAAACTTTAGCCTATATATAGTGGATTAAATTTAAATCAGGACAAGGCGACGAAGCCGCAGACAGTACAGATAGTACGGAACCGATTCACTTGGTGCTTCAGCACCTTAGAGAATCGTTCTCTTTGAGCTAAGGCGAGGCAACGCCGTACTGGTTTAAAGTTAATCCACTATAAAATACTTATTTAATGTGTAGCCTAACGAACATCAATTAGATCAAACATCAACAAAACTAAAAGCTCGTCTGAAATGATTTTCAGACGAGCTTTTTAAATGGCATGTTTTCAACCCCGCCACTGGTTACGCCTACTTAATTTTCAAAATTGGAAGATTAAGATGTCTTAATTCATTTTGTTTCGGACATGAGGTCTTTAACGAGCCTTTCTTACCTTTTTCTACATCTAGGCGTATCGATATGAAGCATTGATTTTTATCATGAATATATTCATCTACAGCATAACCTACACCCGTTTCTTCATCTGTATCAATTTCCGAATCCCCTGATTTTAATTTTGCCACGCCTTGCATCAAAGAATTTTTCCCTGAATTCCGCGGGTTATATATATCGAATTGTATATTTCCATTTTTCAAATGCTTTGTCTGAAGCAATAGCCCTGTTTTGTCTACTCGATATGTTCCTGCATAGGCTGACAAGGGTATAAAAAGTAAAAACACATATAAAAACTTTTTCATCATACTGCTCTTTCCTCAATTATAGTGGATTAAAATAAAAATGAGACAAGGCGGCAACGCCCGCCGTGTACGGGTAGTACATAAGGGCGTTGGCAACGCCGTATCATTGCAATTTTAATCCACTATAAATTTTAAAGATAAGAATGCTCTAGTGATCCAAGTTTGAACCGGTACCACGTTGTCTCAACTTAGCCCAAAGATTGCGACTGAAGGTTTAAAATGACAATAGGTTTATATGATAATCTGATTGATGCAATGGGCTGCAACAAATGGGATGAACGGCGAAAAGGTCGTCTGAAAGCGAATATTTCATTTTCAGACGACCCTTTTGGATTTGAACTCAATAAATGATGTTTTTGCCGTAGCTTTCCAAAATCGATTTGATTTTGAGGATGGTTTCTTTGGGAGGCGGATGTACGCCGGTGAGTTTGTAGGTGTCGCCGCACAATGCCCATTTGTGCGCGCCCAGTTCGTGATAAGGGAGAAGCTCGACCATTTCGATATTGTCCATGTCTGCGATGAATTCGCCGAGCAAATGAGCGGAACGGTCGTCATCGGTATAGCCCGGCACGACGACGTAGCGGACGCGGGCGGGCTGTTTGCGTTCGGCGAGGTAGTGGGCGAATTTGAGGGTTTTGGTGTTGGGGATGCCGACGAGGACTTTGTGGATTTCGGGGTCGATTTGTTTTAAATCGAGCATGACGAGGTTGGTGTGGTCGAGCAGGTCGTCAAGGATCGAATCGTAATGCAGGGCGTAGCCGTTGCTGTCGAGGCAGGTGTGGATGTCGTGTTCTTGACAGGCGGTGAACCAGTCGCGCACGAATTCGTATTGCAGGAGCGGTTCGCCGCCTGTGGCGGTAACGCCGCCGCCTGTGGCGCGCAGGTAGTGTCGGTAGGACATGACTTGCTTCATGACTTCGGGCACGGTCATTTCTTGGGCTTGTTCGGTGTGCAAGTCCCATGTGTCGCGGTTGTGGCAGTAGAGGCAGCGCATGAGGCAGCCTTGCAGGAAGAGGACGTAACGCAATCCGGGACCGTCAACCGCGCCGCAGGATTCTACGGAATGGACGATGCCTTTGCCGTTGTAATGGCGGTGTCCGAGGTCTTTGGCGGGTGCGGGTGTTTCGGGGTTGATGGCGATGGATGTCTGCATGGTGTCTGATGTACCGGATATTGGGGTCGTCTGAAAACTTGTTTTTGTGTTGCAGAGGGTTCTTCTTATTGGATTAATATGCGGGCATTGCGTTCCCTGTTGTGGGAAGTTTATGGATTGTTTTTAAATAGGTAAATGGGTTTTAATGATAACTCTATTGTACCGCCTTCGGTCGTCTTGATTTAAAGTTAATCCACTGGATTTTGATATTATCAAACCATTGCTTCAGGCAAAATCAAGCCGGGTTCCGGATAATCCGTCCCCCGGCTTGGTTTACTGCAAACCCTTTGCTTTACATGGTTTGTGTAAAGGTGCGGGTAATCACGTCAAGCTGCTGTTCTCGGGTCAGCGAGTTGAAGCGTACGGCGTAACCGGACACGCGGATGGTCAGTTGCGGATATTTGTCCGGATTGTTCATCGCGTCTTCCAGCGTTTCGCGGGTCAATACGTTGACGTTCAGGTGTTGTCCGCCTTCCACTTCTCCTTCTTCGTGGTGGAAGTAACCGTCCATCAGGCCTGCGAGGTTGCGTTCGCGGGAGTTTTCATCTTTACCCAATGCGCCCGGCACGATGGAGAAGGTGTAGGAAATACCGTCTTTGGCAAACTCAAACGGCAGTTTGGCTACGGAAGTCAGCGAAGCGACGGCGCCGTTGACATCGCGGCCGTGCATCGGGTTGGCGCCCGGACCGAACGGTGCGCCTGCGCGACGGCCGTCCGGTGTGTTGCCGGTTTTTTTGCCGTACACGACGTTGGAGGTAATGGTCAACACGGACTGGGTCGGCGTCGCGTTGCGGTAAGTTTTGTGGGTTGCCACTTTTTTCATGAAGCGTTCCACCAAGTCGCAGGCAATGTCGTCCACGCGGTCGTCGTTGTTACCGAACTGCGGATATTCTCCTTCGATTTCAAAGTCGACGGCAATACCGTTTTCGTCGCGAATCGGTTTGACTTTGGCGTATTTGATGGCGGACAGCGAGTCGGCGGCCACAGACAAACCGGCGATACCGCAGGCCATAGTACGTTTCACATCGCGGTCGTGCAACGCCATCAGCGCGGCTTCGTAGCTGTATTTGTCGTGCATGTAATGGATGATGTTCAGCGCGGTAACGTATTGGGTGGCCAGCCAATCCATGAATTTGTCCATGCGCGCAAAGACCGTGTCGTAGTCCAAGACTTCGTCCATAATCGGTTCGGTTTTCGGACCGACTTGGTCTTTGGATTTTTCGTCCACGCCGCCGTTGATTGCGTACAGCAGAGTTTTCGCCAAGTTGGCGCGTGCGCCGAAGAACTGCATTTGTTTGCCGACCACCATCGGGCTGACACAGCAGGCAATGGCGTAGTCGTCGCTGTTGAAGTCCGGACGCATCAAATCGTCGTTTTCGTATTGGATGGACGAAGTATCGATGGACACTTTGGCGCAAAACTCTTTAAAGCCTTGCGGCAGCTGTTCGGACCACAATACGGTGATGTTTGGTTCGGGAGACGGACCCATATTGTACAGGGTGTGCAGCACGCGGAAGTTGGTGCGGGTTACCAGCGTGCGGCCGTCCAAACCCATACCGCCGATGGATTCGGTTGCCCAAATCGGGTCGCCGGAGAAGAGTTGGTCGTATTCGGGCGTGCGCAGGAAACGAACCATACGCAGTTTCATCACCAAATGGTCGATAAATTCTTGCGCTTGGGTTTCGGTAATTACGCCGTTTTTCAGGTCGCGCTCGATGTAGATGTCCAAGAATGAAGACACGCGACCGAACGACATGGCGGCGCCGTTTTGCGATTTAACGGCGGCAAGGTAGCCGAAGTAAGTCCATTGGATGGCTTCTTGTGCATTTTTCGCAGGGTCGGAAATGTCGTAGCCGTAAGAGGCTGCCATTTCTTTCATTTGACCCAAGGCTTTGTATTGTTCGTTGATTTCTTCGCGGCGGCGGATAACTTCTTCCAAATCCACGCCGTTTTCCAAATCGGCTTGCAGCGAGTTGAACTGGTTGAGTTTGTCTTTCATCAAGAAGTCGATACCGTACAATGCCACGCGGCGGTAGTCGCCGATGATGCGACCACGACCGTAAGCATCCGGCAAACCGGTGATCACACCGGATTTGCGGCAACGGCGGATGTCGGGCGTATAAACATCAAACACGCCTTGATTATGGGTTTTGCGGTATTTGGTGAAGATTTCGCTGACTTCAGGGTTCAACTCGACGTTGTACACTTTGCACGCGTCTTGCACCATTTTCAAACCGCCGAACGGCATGATTGAGCGTTTCAGAGGCTCGTCTGTTTGCAGGCCGACGATGGTTTCCAAATCTTTATCGATATAGCCCGGTGCATGGCTGGTAATGCCGGACACGACTTGCGCGTCGATTTTGTAAGGTTCGTGCGTGCGGTTTTCGACTTTGATGCCTTCCATCACGTCCGCCCACAGTTTGGTCGTCGCCTCGGTCGCAGGCGCGAGGAAAGACGCATCGCCTTCATAAGGCGTGTAGTTTTTCTGAATAAAATCGCGCACGTCGACATTGGTTTCCCAATTACCGCCGACAAAACCTTCCCAAGCGGCAGGGCGTTGCTGTACATCGGTTGACATATCAAGCTCCTAATTTGTCAGATAGAATTTATAGGTAGAAGAAATTTACCTTTGCAGAATAGCACTTTAGCTCTATGAAGTGTAACGATTGGCGGAGATGTGAACGTTTACCCGATATTTTTTTGACTTACATCAATGAGAACAGTTATTACTTAAAACTACATTTTATTTTTCAAGCCTTTAGCGTGTAAACAAGTGTAGAATATAAAATTAAGCCCTGAAAACTTGTCCAATTTTCAGGGCTTTTCCTTAGGTATTTGATTTCATGCAATTACATTGTGTAAAGGTCACAAGTTGGACACAAATTGGACACAAATTGGACACAAAGCAAAAAGACAGCCTGAATTATAAGCTGTCTTTTGGTAATTTAGAGTCTTAGATTATTCAATAAATTCATAGATTTATTGGTGCCCGGAGCCGGAATCGAACCGGCACGGCCGGTTTAGGGCCGACGGATTTTAAGTCCGTTGTGTCTACCTATTTCACCACCCGGGCGCAGACTGTTTTATATTGAAATTTGGAGGCGGGGGCGCGGATTTGAACCGGCCTATATAAGGGTTGCACCCCTTATAGCATAAACACTCTGCCACCCCGCCATGAAATGAGTGGAGGCGAGAGTCGGAATCGAACCGGCGTAGACGGATTTGCAATCCGCTGCATAACCACTTTGCTATCTCGCCAAAACTACATTTGAGTGTTGTAGTATGAAACTGGAGCGGGAAACGAGTCTCGAACTCGCGACCTCAACCTTGGCAAGGTTGCGCTCTACCAACTGAGCTATTCCCGCATATCCAAATGTGCCTGAATGATGGAGCGGGAAACGAGTCTCGAACTCGCGACCTCAACCTTGGCAAGGTTGCGCT
>CAUSOO010000036.1:0-23752 GCA_963533245.1 uncultured Neisseria sp. | reverse complement strand
CAAACTCAATCAACAGCAAAAGTCGTCTGAAATCCATTTCAGACGACCTTTATCATAAATATCCGAAACAATTTCAAACATACCGAGCTTCAACTCACAACTTAAAGCCATCCACCCATAAGTCCCTGTTACTTTTTTGAACAGTATCCATGTTAGTATTATGACTTATTTGATTCAAATTGGATTGGGTTGCTGTAATGAGTAAACACATTCTTTTAGGGATAAGCGGTGGTATTGCGGCTTATAAATCATGTGAGTTGGTCCGATTACTAAAAAAACAAGGACATTCTGTAACGGTGGCAATGAGTCGTGCTGCTACTGAATTTGTTACCCCCCTTACGTTTCAAGCATTAAGTGGAAATCCTGTTCTAGTTGATACGCACGATGGTCACTCAACTAGAGGAATGAGTCATATTGATTTAACCCGAGAAGCGGATGTTTTTTTGATTGCTCCCGCTACTGCCAATACTGTTGCCAAGATCGCCAACGGTATTGCTGATAATCTGCTGACCAATTTGGCAGCAGCACGAAAATGCCCCATGGCAGTCGCTCCGGCGATGAATGTGGAGATGTGGGACAATCCTGCCAATCAAAGGAATATCCAACAACTGATTTCAGACGACATCACGGTTTTTCAGCCATCCTATGGCGAACAGGCTTGCGGTGAAATCGGGATAGGGAGAATGCCTGAAGCTGTTGAACTTGCCGATTTGATTCATGATTTATGGACGCCGAAAATACTTGCCGGCAAAAAAATCTTAATTACTGCCGGCGCGACCTTGGAAATGATTGACCCGGTCCGTGGAATTACAAATATTTCCAGCGGTCAAATGGGCATTGCCCTAGCCCGCGCATGCAGAATGGCCGGCGCACAAGTTACGTTAATTTATGGACAGTTACAAACTCCCCTGCCGACCGGTCTCTATCATATGGAACGGGCTATTAGCGCCCAAGAAATGTACGATGCTGTTCATAAATATATTGAAGATCAGGATGTTTTTATTTCCGTGGCCGCTGTGGCTGACTATAAGGTAAAAAACAGCAGCCCGCACAAATTGAAAAAAGAAAATTCAAAAGATACCCCAACCCTTGAATTGGAAACTAATCCTGATATTTTGGCATCTGTAGCCGCCTTACCCAAACCGCCTTTTTGCATTGGATTTGCCGCAGAAAGTGAAAAAGTTTTGGAATATGCTCGGGCAAAACGTTTACGCAAAGGCATTCCGATGCTGATTGCCAATGATGTTTCTCAGGCAATGGGAAAATCTACCAATCAGATTACTATTATTACGGATGACGAGGAACTATCTTTCCCCGAGAAAGAAAAATTACAGGTAGCAGAAGAAATCGTTCAATCTCTTGCTCGCCATCTGGACAAACTAAACCTGTAAGTAATCAGGTTAACCTTAACTATCTTCTACAACAGCAAAGGTCGTCTGAAAATTTTCAGACGACCTTTGTGATATTTAATGCCCTGCTGATGAACTCCCATTAAACGGCGGCTTGGCAAACCAAATTATGGAAATCATGACGATGAACAAGATACTGCCAGCCAGAAAAATCTCATTTGATCCCATAATGAAGCCTTGCTGCGTAATGGCATCGGAAATATTTTTCAAAACCTGCTGTTCGTTCAACCCCCGATTCGTCATTTCATGAACTGTTTGCACAGTCAAACTCGAATATGGATTAATCTGTTCACTCAGTTGCGTATGATGCAAAGCTTCTCTCCGTTCCCACATGGTACTGACTATGGATACACCCACACCACCCATGAAAACGCGCAAGAAATTAGACAGGCTACTTGCTGATGCAATTTGATCGGATTTAATATGGGACAATGTAATGCTGGTCAACGGAAGGAAAAACATGGACACACCCAAGCCTTGCCAGAATTGGGGCCAAACAACATTGCTCATATTCATTCCGGCATAAAAATCAGTGCGCCAATAGAAAGTAAAAGCAAACGTCAAGAAACTTGCGGTGACAAGAAGACGCATATCAATGCGGTTGCCGAATCTACCTATAATCGGGGACAACAAGATAGGAAGAAAGCCCACCGGCGCAGCCGCCAAGCCCGCCCATGTTGCGGTATAGCCAAGATTAGACTGCAACACCAGCGGCAACAGCGTGAGCGTACCCATATAAACCATAAAGCCCAATGAGGTCGCCAGTACGCCTATCGTAAAATTTCTGTTGCTAAACAAAGAAAAATCGACAATCGGGTATTTCTCGCCAAGCTCCCAAACCACAAAATACGTCAGACATACCAATGCAACGATGCCTAACACAATAATCTCTCCAGAGGCAAACCAGTCCAACTCTTTACCTCTATCTAGCATCATTTGCAGCGCACCGACGCCAACCACCATCAAGACCAAACCGATGTAATCTATCGGCGTCTTAACCACTTCTGTTTCCCTATCCCTCAATTGCTGCCACACAATAAGTGCAGAAATAATACCGATAGGGATGTTGATGAAGAAAATCCAACCCCAATGCCAATTATCCGAAATCCAACCGCCGAGAATAGGACCTAAAACAGGCGCGACGACAACGGTCATTGCCCACAATGCCAAAGCCAATGTCCGTTTTTCAGGAGGATACGATGCCATTAACAAACTTTGCGACAGCGGAATCAACGGTCCGGCTACAAAGCCTTGTAACACCCTGAAGATCACCAAAGCCTGAAGATTGGGTGCAATGCCGCACAACCACGACAGCAAAACAAATCCCACTACGGAGGCGATAAACAGTTTTACTTCGCCAAACCGTTTTGCCATAAATCCGGTTAGCGGCACTGAAATCGCATTCGCCACGGCAAATGACGTAATAACCCAAGTACCCTGAGTAGTCGCCGCCCCCAAGTCCCCGGCAATTACCGGTACTGCAACGTTGGCAATCGTGGTATCCAAGACTTCCATAAAAACGGCAAGGCTGAGCGCCAACGTAACCAGCACCAGCCTAACACCCTGCAATGGCGGATAATTCATATTTCTTCGCTATTACTCATTCAATATATTGCACAGTGATTGCGCTTAGATACACATCCCTTTTCAGACGACCTCTTTGATGAATATTCACATCATCGCAAGCCACAAACAAAGTTCTGCCCTGCATTATTTAATCCATCACAACTTTGCTTCCTCATGCGCTTCGATATCTACTTGCTATCAAATACCCACATTCTCAGCAATTCAACGCATGAAAGGTCGTCTGAAAACATTTTTACTTAGCGTATTTCTCAAAAATCTTATCGATCAACGCATCGGCGGCAGCCCAATCTACGCCTTCAGTTTCTGGGGATTCTACATTTTTATCAGCGGCAGCCGTCATGTTTTTTCCTGAGCCGGCACCTGCAATATCAACCTTTACCTTCATAGATAAACCGACACGAAGCGGATTAGCCTGCAACTCTTTCGCATCCAAACTGATGCGGACCGGAACACGTTGCACAACCTTAATCCAGTTCCCCGTCGCATTTTGCGGCGGTAAAAGGGAGAATGCACTGCCCGTACCCGCTGACAAACCCATCACCCTGCCATGATAGACCACTTTATTTCCATATAAATCAGCAGTCATTTCAACAGGTTGACCAATTTTCATTTGACGCAGTTGCGATTCTTTAAAGTTAGCATCCACCCAAAGATTACTCAAAGGAACCACAGCCATCATTGGAGAACCTTGGGCAATACGCTGCCCAACTTGAACATTTCGTTTGGCAATCTGTCCATTCATCGGTGCGCGAATTTGGGTGCGTTGCAGATTCAGCCATGCATCCTTAATATGGCTGATGGCTGTTTGCACCGCAGGTTGTTGACGCAGAGGGATATTATTACCTAAAACTGCTTGTGCAGAAGTCTCTTCCGCTTCCACTGCCTTCAAAGCCGCTTGCGCCTGAACCACCGCAGCACGGGCATGACTCAACTCTTCACCTGAAATCGCATCCGTTCCCGATAAAGCTTCACGTCGGCGCAAATCTGCCTGAGCCTTTGCCAATTCGGCTTTTCGCAAAAGAACCTGCGCTTTTGCTTTTGAGTTAACCGCAGTTTGTTGTTTATTCTGACGAATTGCCTGAATCAATTCATTTTGAGCACGCTCGTAAGCCAGCTGAAAATCGCTGTCATCCAACGCAACCAAGACATCCCCTTTTTTGACCACATCAGTATCGTCATACATCACCTTCCTTACCGTACCGGTGACTTGAGGGGTAATTTGCACCAGATGGCCCGCAACATAAGCATCTTCAGTCTCTTCCTCGTATTGCCAAAATAAGAAATACGCAAGAGCCACACCGACTGCAATCAAAATAAAAAGCAGTGTGATAACTGCTAAATTACGTCCGCGCTTACGCCCCACCCTTGAACTTTTTGTCCCTAAATTGCGTAATTGTTCATTATTTTCCAGATTCGCATCCATGATTTCATTTTAACCCGAGTAATTACAGACTATTTTCCTTATTTGCCCCATCCCACTAATATCTCTTTGATTTTAATAGAATAGACAATACTGAAAAATACATGCAGAGGTGCATTTTATAGCCGCATCGTTACTCAATCAAGTAACAATCATATTTAAAAACCATTTGGATATCCCCTTTTACCATTAGGCGCAAGCAATCATTTCAAAGCCATCCAAGCAATACTAATTCCTGACAATCAAAAAGCAATTGGCGATATTCTGAACACATACATTTAAACATTAAATGCATATTCAAAATATCGCCAACTGACTTAATTAAAAGGAAAGAGGTCGTCTGAAAAGCCTCCTATTGCGTTTTAAACCCACCGCCCAACTGGGCATTCAGATTGCTCCATGCAATCAACCGTTCAGATTGATACTGCACCAATTGCATTTTCACTTGCAACATATCATCTTGTTTTTGTAATGCGCTGAGACCATTATCCAATCCCGCCCTCACTCTACCCTGAGCATTTTTAACCGACTTTTCGGATATTTTCAGCATTTTATCCCAAGTAGACTGTTTGCTTTGCAGGCTTTGGTAATCTACAACAGCATCCGCAGCAGAACGCATCGCATTCAAAACCGTTTGATCGTACACGGCCACCTGCTCATTATATTCTGCGCGTTTGCCTGCCAATTTTGACTGTAATGCCCCAGACGTAAAAATAGGAAGATTGATAGCAGGAACAATACCCAGCATGCCTGATGTTTTACCCCTTACCACATTGAACGCATCAATATGTCCAAGACCCGCCAAGGCTTTTAACTCAATATTGGGATAAAACTCTGCTTCGGTGGATTTAACCGTATGCAGCTTAGATTCCAATAATGATTTTTGTGCCGCGATATCCGGTCGGGCTGCTAACAAATCCGCATGGATTCTATTCACAGGTACAACAGGAACCACGCCCATACTACCGGGTTCTTGTTCGGAAAGTGCTCCCGGCACATTACCGCTCAATACTGCCAAAGCATGTCGGACTTTGGCAATCTGTTGTTCCAATGACGTTTTTTCCAACTGAAGTTGCTGACTTGCCAATTCAAGCGGGTACAATGATTGTGCGGGCATCAGGTTTGCATGGATTCTGCGTGAGACCAATTGCTGCATTTTCTCTGACAGATTGATACGTTCCTGCACAAGAGCCTGACGCTCGCTCAAAGCCTGCCAAATAAAATATTGCTTGGCTACCGCGTTCGCCAGCTCAATCCGTGCCTGATGGGCTTCATACAGAATTGCCTGACGGCGTCCCAAAACCGCTGCAATCTGCTCACGGTTTTTTCCCCAAAAATCGAATGTCCAACTTCCCTGTACTGCCGCGTTTGCCAACAATAATGTATGGTCGGTATCGATACGGGAAGATGCGGGCTTGGGTGCAACATACATTCCAACCCCGCGCGCGGACATACCGATTTGCGTTTTGCCGGCGGCTTCGGTTATTCCCAGCTGCGCTTGTGCTTGCTCGAAACGCGCCTTGGCAATACGCAAATCCGTTGATGTCTGGATAGCTTGTGCAACCAGTTGATTCAGTTTGTTATCTTTTAATTGCAACCACCATCCGTCTTGAATGAGGGATGCCGACTTACCATCGGGCAAAGAATACACCGTTGGTTCTTCCAGCGGTGCTTGTTTACCAAACTGCGCACAAGCTGCAAGTACAGATACTGCGATAATGCAGATGCCCCGTTTGGCAATATTTGATTTCATGGCAGACTCCGTTTTTTACTTTTATCCCTGCCACAATTCTTACTACATCAGATCAGCTGTCCAAACGGTTCAACAGCTTGCCCAACAGATTTTGCAACTGGGTATAATCCTCATTGGTAAAATCTTCCCAAGCTTCCCCGCTCTTACTGGAAATCTGCGGCCATACTTGTTGGATAAAAGACTCACCTTCCTGTGTCAATTTTAACACAATCTGACGGCGGTCTTGCTGATTGATATGACGACCTACCCATCCCCGTTCTACCATCTCATCGGAAAGACGGGTTGCACTGGTACGCGTCAAATCCATCAAGTCGCTCAAACGCGAAGGAAGGATTTCGCTTTTAGGGCTGACATAAACTGCCATCAAAGCAAACCACAAATTTTCATTGATACCGAAAGTTTTCAAATTCTCATTGAGATGACTGCTTAAACGCTCGGTTGTTACCCGTAACAGACGTCCTGTTCTTACCTGTTGTTCTGAAAATTCAGGCAAACGGTCGGAAAGTTGGCGCAGCGCGTTGACCAAGTCGGTTTGTGAAAAACTCATTATAAATATCCTCTTCTTAAATTTATTGGCTGTTTCTGCTGCAAATCAGAATAAAATGACAATCTCATTTGCTTCAAAATACCAAATACTTATTCAATGCCGCTATACTAATTCAACTGATTATTTTCCGAATGAAAATCTGACAATCGGTCCAAGAAGATAACAAGTGGCGTTTTTTATGCATAAGTCATCTAATTTGTATGTAATTCCGAATTCTTACTCTACAAAATCAGTATTCAGAAAGGATAGATTTGTGGTTACTGAAAACTTAATTTATTGTTTATATTGAAAACCCCATAATTTATTAGAGAGATGGCGCTTCTCCTTAGTTCTATAACTCAAAACATGAATTTTGAGATACTACTGAAAACACTTCAAAAAAATTTTAACTTTTACGATTAATGCGGGAAAATTAACTAGAAAAATCATAAATTTAAAAATCAGTTTAAATTCAATCCGCATTGCTTTGCAAAGGCATTACCGCCACATCAAAACATCCGCGCCCACCTATTATTTTTTGCATTTCCAGCCCAGCACTCAACCGCTAAATATAGTGGATTAACTTTAAATCAGGACAAGGCGACAAAATCGCAGACAGTACAGATAGTACGGAACCAATTCACTTGGTGCTTCAGCACCTTAGAGAATCGTTCTTTTTGAGTTAAGACGAAGCAACGCCGTACCGGTTTAAAGTTAATCCACTATAATTATCAAAAAAATCACAAACATAGTTCCCCTTATATTACAATCCGCCTTTCGTGGTTCGAAAACCTCCCACATTAAAAAACTAAGGAAACCCTCATGTCCCGCAATACCAAAGAGCTGCAAGGCATCTCTCTTTTGGGCAATCAAAAAACCCAATATCCGACCGGCTACGCTCCCGAAATTCTCGAAGCATTCGACAACAAACATCCCGACAACGACTATTTCGTCAAGTTCGTCTGCCCCGAATTCACCAGCCTCTGCCCCATGACCGGGCAGCCTGACTTCGCCACCATCTACATCCGCTACATCCCGTATATCAAGATGGTGGAAAGCAAATCCCTGAAACTCTACCTCTTCAGCTTCCGCAACCACGGCGATTTCCATGAAGACTGCGTCAACATCATCATGAAAGACCTGATCGCCCTGATGGATCCGAAATACATCGAAGTTTTCGGCGAATTTACACCGCGCGGCGGCATCGCCATTCATCCCTTTGCCAATTACGGCAAAGCAGGTACCGAATTTGAAACACTGGCACGCAAACGCCTGTTCGAACACGACAGCCAATAATCCATCCCCTTTTACGCATTTTCAGACGACCTTTCTCATGAGAAGGTCGTCTGAAAGCCTTTCCGAAAGATTTCCATGTACGAATTTACAACAGCGCAACAACAGAAGGCACTCTTCTGGCTGGTGCTTTTCCATATCCTCATCATCGCCGCCAGCAACTATCTGGTGCAGTTTCCCTTCCAAATTTTCGGCATCCACACCACTTGGGGCGCGTTTTCCTTCCCCTTCATCTTCCTTGCCACCGACCTGACCGTCCGCATTTTCGGTTCGCACTTGGCACGGCGGATTATCTTTTGGGTCATGTTCCCCGCCCTTTTGCTTTCCTACATCTTTTCCGTTTTGTTCCACGACGGCAGTTGGACAGGCTTAGGCGCGCTGTCCGAATTCAACACCTTTGTCGGACGCATCGCCTTAGCCAGCTTTGCCGCTTACGCACTCGGACAAATCCTTGATATTTTTGTGTTCAACAAATTACGTCGTCTGAAAGCGTGGTGGATCGCCCCGACCGCATCAACCGTCATCGGCAACGCCCTGGATACATTGGTATTTTTCGCCATTGCCTTTTACGCCAGCAGCGATGAATTTATGGCGGCAAACTGGCAAGGCATCGCTTTTGTCGATTATCTGTTCAAACTCACCATCTGCACCCTCTTCTTCCTGCCGGCCTACGGCGTGATTTTGAATATCTTGACGAAGAAGCTGACGACACTGCACTCCCAACATCCTCAAAAGCAGATGCTGCCGGCACAAGAATCTTGATGCAGTCCGACAGAACGATTTACGATTCCCGTTCATAGAAAATACAAAGAGGTCGTCTGAAAATTTCAGACGACCTCTTTGTATTTTATGGCCTCGCCAACAGGAATCGAACCTGTATTTTACGCTTAGGAGGCATACGTTCTATCCGTTGAACTATGGCGAGCGTGTTAAACTTTTCCTGCAATAAACGATAATAATCCCGCGGCAATCAGCGGGCCGACCGGAATGCCGCCCATAAACGCCACACCGATAACCGTACCAATCAAAAGACCTGTTACCAAAACAGGTTGTTCGCTCATCAGCGGTACGCTGCGTCCTGCCAGCCAGGCGACAAGGATGCCGATTAATACGGCGGCAATCATTTTAAAATTGACAAACTCCGACAGCGGCGGAATTTGAACCTTCCCTGAAACTAGCGGACTTAAAACCCCGATTGTCAGCAAAATAATCCCAAAATGCAAGCCGTGTTTTTCCATGAAAGGAATATATTGCGACAAAGCAGTCTGTTGCATTAAAAGCAAAATTGCTGCAGAAATCGTAATGGAGTTGTTGTTACTGACGACACCGAGAAAAATCAGCGTCACCAAAAACATCGGGACGAAATTGAAATTCATCGGATTTAAGAAACCCGTGCCAATGATTCCTCAGCCAACTGAATCATCGCCTGCTTGACTTCGCTGTCGGGCAATACTGCCAAAGAAGCCACGGCTTGCTCAACGGCTTTTCGTGCTTCGGAAATCGAATAAGTCAGCGCATCGGAATGGACAACATAATCATGGATTTTTTGGAAACTGCTGCGGTCCGCATTTTCCAAAGCATGGCGCACATCGTCCGCCACTTGTTTCGAACCGTTGCGCATCAGATAAATCAGCGGCAGAGTCGGTTTGCCTTCTGCCAAATCGTCGCCGACGTTTTTACCGATTTCTTCGGTTTCGCCCGAATAATCCAAAACATCATCAATGATTTGGAACGCTGTACCGACATACATACCGTAGTCTTTCAACGCCTGCTCATGCTCGGGGGCGGCATTGCCCAAAATCGCGCCAACCTGCGCGGCCGCTTCAAACAATTTGGCCGTTTTATATTGAATCACTTGAACATATTGCGCTTCAGTAATATCGGTATTGCCGATGTTCATCAGCTGCATGACCTCGCCTTCGGCAATAATATTGGTTGCATCCGCCATGACTTCCAAAATGCGCATACTGCCGGAATCAACCATCAATTGGAAAGCGCGTGTATATAAAAAGTCACCGACCAACACCGCCGCCGCGTTGCCGAACAGATTATTCGCCGTTTCGCGTCCGCGGCGCAAATCGCTTTCATCGACCACATCATCATGCAGCAAGGTCGAAGTGTGGATAAATTCCACCATTGCCGCCAAAGCATACAGCTTATCTCCATCATAGCCGACCGACTTACCTGCCAAAATCGTCATAATCGGACGCAGACGCTTACCGCCGGCACTGATAATATAAGTACCGATTTGCGAAATCAGCGCAACATCAGACTGAACCGCTTGGTTGATCACCTCATTGACCCGTGAAAGGTCTTCAGGCAGATGGCGTTGGAAATAAGGCAGGTTTTCGAGCATAACACATTCTCAGTCAGCAAAATGAAGCAGGCTTGCCGTATAAATAAATGGGTCGGGTATAAGGCGGAAATAATATTGCCGCATAAAAAATATCGGCAATCCAACGCGCGATTATAGCAGCAAAGCCCGTTTGACACATCTTTCAGACGACCCTGCCTCCACAAACGAAATAAACTTTGACAAAACAGGCAAATAGCAATAGAATCTCGTGTTTCGCACAATGGTGTGCGGGATATTAACCATAATTCTCATGGAGTTGAGTATGTACGCGGTCGTAAAAACCGGCGGCAAACAATATAAAGTTGCCGTTGGCGAAAAATTGAAAGTAGAACAGATACCAGCCGAACTCGACAGCCAAATCGAACTGACCGAAGTTTTGATGATTGCTGACGGCGAATCTGTAAAAGTTGGCGCTCCTTTTATCGAAGGCGCAAAAGTAACAGCTAAAGTAGTAGCCCATGGTCGCGGCGAGAAAGTACGCATTTTCAAAATGCGCCGCCGTAAACACTACCAAAAACGCCAAGGCCATCGCCAAAATTTCACCCAAATCGAAATCGTGGCAATCGCCTAATTTTTGAAACTTAGGAGTATTACAAATGGCAAGTAAAAAAGCAGGCGGTAGCACCCGCAACGGTCGCGATTCAGAAGCCAAACGCTTGGGCGTAAAAGCCTACGGCAACGAACTGATTCCGGCAGGTTCCATCATCGTCCGCCAACGCGGTACCAAATTCCACGCCGGCGACAACGTAGGCATGGGCAAAGACCATACTTTGTTCGCCAAAGTTGACGGTTATGTCGAATTCAAAACCAAAGGCGCGCTGAACCGTAAAACGGTCAGCATCCGTCCTTACACCGGTTCTGAAGAATAATCCGAGTTTATCGTGATATTGAAAAAGCCGTATTTCTTAGGGAATACGGCTTCTTTGTTTGTATGGGTTGGTAATGATTTTGCCATCGCCGATTCAATCTTAAACAGTGCAAACAACAAAGCAGCACACAATACAACAGGCACGATAGGAAACTACACTGTACTGCTTAAAAGCCAAGCTATAGTGGATTAACTTTAAACCAGTACGGCGTTACCTCGCCTTGTCCTGATTTAAATTTAATCCACTATACTACAAAATTTCAGACGACCCCTTCGCCCTCATGATAATCTTATCCTTCCCATACTCTGGCGTAAGGAAAAAGCAAACCCATATAGCCGCTACTTATTGTTTTTAAAACATGGCATGATACGCAACACATTGCCGCCATTGACTTACATTAAGCTCAGCGTAAAAAATCATTCACGATATAAATACTTGAATTACTCAATCGATACTTTTGCTATAATCAATTACTCAATGCAGATTACCCTTATCTCATTCAAACACAGTAAACTTAAGGTCGTCTGAAATTATCCGTCCCCCTTTAACAAAAAGGATGCCTCATGAGCTTACACAGCGATATTCTTGTCGTCGGCGCAGGACCTGCCGGGTTGAGTTTTGCCGCAGAACTGGCCGGCAGCGGTTTGAAAATCACCCTGATTGAAAAAAGCCCTTTAGAAATTTTACAAAACCCTCCTTATGACGGGCGTGAAATCGCATTGACCCACCTGTCCCGCGAAATTATGCAACGCTTGGGCATGTGGGATTTGATTCCGAAAGACGAAATTTACCCCTTACGCGATGCAAAAGTCTTGAACGGGCAGTCCGATTACCAACTCCACTTCCCGCAACCGACCCAAGCGCGCGGCGAACCTGCCGACTGCTTAGGCTATCTGATTTCAAACCACAATATCCGCAAAGCTGCTTATGAAGTCGTATCCAAACTGGAAAACGTTACCATTCTGACCGGTACGGGCGTTAAAGAAGTCAAAACTTCCGAAAATGAAGCCCAAGTCATCTTGGAAAACGGCGAAGTTTTGAGCGGCCGCCTACTCTTGGCAGCAGACAGCCGCTTTTCCCAAACCCGCCGACAACTGGGCATTTCCTCCGATATGCACGATTACAGCCGCACCATGTTTGTCTGCCGCATGAAGCATACCCTGTCCAACCAGCATACCGCTTACGAATGCTTCCACTACGGCCGCACCATCGCCCTGCTGCCCTTGGAAGAACATCTGACCAACACAGTCATTACCGTCGATAGCGACAAAGCAGACACCATCAAAAAAATGTCTCCCGAAGAATTGGCTGCCAGCGTCAAAGAGCAGCTCAAAGGCCGTTTGGGCGACATGGAATTGGTCAGCACCATTCACAACTATCCCTTGGTCGGCATGATTGCCCAACGTTTCTATGGCAAACGCAGCGCCTTAATCGGCGACGCCGCCGTAGGCATGCACCCTGTTACCGCGCACGGTTTCAACTTAGGTCTATCCAGCGCGGACCTCTTGGCAAAACTGGTTCTCGAAGCGGAACAACGCGGTCAAGACATCGGCGCCGCCAGCCTGCTGGAAAAATACAGCACCAAGCATATGCTCCATGCCCAGCCGATTTACCACGGCACCAATATGCTGCTCAAACTCTTTACCAATGAAACCGCGCCCGCCAAAATCTTGCGCGGCTTGGTATTGCGTGCCAGCAACAACTTCCCGCCGCTGAAAAAACTGATTACCAAACAACTCACCGGCTAATCCGTTTAAACACATCAAAAGGTCGTCTGAAACACTTTTCAGACGACCTTTTGACTATCAAGAACAAATAACAAACTTCCCATATCATCAAACAAACCCGCTCATACGCCTGAGTTCTGCTGTTTCAGACGACCTCCAAGATTGCTATGATATAGTGGCTTGACTTTAAACCGATACGGCATTGCCTCACCTTGTCCTGATTTAAAGTGAATCCACTCTAACATTCCCGCCATCCTTCCAAACGGAATCCAAAATGTCCGACAACCGCCTCGACACCGCCCGCCGCCATTCCCTGTTCCTTGCCCGCCAGCTCGACAACGGCAAACTCAAGTCCGAAATTTTCCTGCCCATGCTGGACAAGGTGTTGACCGAAGCGGATTTCCAAGCCTTTGCCGATTGGGACCAAATCCGCGCGGAAGAAAACGATGAAGAATTGGCGCGGCAGTTGCGCGAGTTGCGCCGTTATGTGGTGTCGCAGATTATCGTGCGCGATATAAACCGTATCAGCGATTTGAACGAAGTAACCCGCACGATTACGCTGTTTGCCGATTTTGCCGTCAATACCGCGCTGGATTTCGCCTACGCCTATTATCGGGACATGTACGGCACGCCGATCGGGCGTTATACCAAATCACCGCAGCATTTGAGCGTGGTGGCGATGGGCAAGGCGGGCGGCTATGAGTTGAACGTGTCTTCCGACATCGATTTGATTTTCGTCTATCCCGAATCGGGCGACACCGACGGCAGGCGCGAACGGGGCAATCAGGAATTTTTCACCAAAGTCGGGCAGAAACTGATTGCACTGTTGAACGACATCACCGCCGACGGGCAGGTGTTCCGCGTCGATATGCGGCTGCGGCCGGACGGCGATTCGGGCGCGCTGGTATTGAGCGAAATCGCGCTGGAGCAATATTTGATTACACAGGGGCGCGAATGGGAGCGCTACGCATGGTGCAAAGGCCGCGTGGTTACGCCATATCCGAACGACATCAAAGCGCTGGTGCGCCCTTTTGTGTTCCGAAAATATCTGGATTACAGCGCGTATGAAGCAATGCGGAATCTGCACCGCCAAATCCGCAGCGAAGTCAGCAAAAAAGGCATGGCGGACAACATCAAACTCGGCGCGGGCGGCATCCGCGAAGTCGAATTTATCGCCCAGATTTTCCAGATGATACGCGGCGGACAAATGCGCGCGCTGCAACTGAAAGGCACGCAGGAAACGCTGAAGAAACTTGCCGAGCTGGGCATCATGCCGTCTGAAAACGTCGAAACCCTGCTTGCCGCCTACCGCTTCCTGCGCGACGTCGAACACCGCCTGCAATACTGGGACGACCAGCAAACCCAAACCCTGCCCTCCTCGCCCGAACAGCAACAACTGCTCGCCGAAAGCATGGGTTTCGACAGCTACGCCGCCTTTTCAGACGACCTCAACGTTCATCGGAACAAGGTCAATCAGTTGTTCAACGAAATTTTGAGCGAACCCGAAGAGCAAACGCAAGACAACAGCGAATGGCAATGGGCATGGCAGGAAAAGCCCGACGAAGAAGAGCGGCAAGGTCGTCTGAAAGAACACGGGTTCAATGCCGAAACCATCGCCGCAAGGCTCGACCAAATCCGGCACGGCCATAAATACCGCCATCTCTCCGCACACGCCCAGCCGCGTTTTGACGCCATTGTGCCGCTGTTCGTACAAGCGGCGGCAGAGCAACCCAATCCGACCGATACGCTGATGCGGCTGTTTGACTTCCTTGAAAACATCAGCCGCCGCTCCGCCTATCTCGCCTTTCTCAACGAGCATCCGCAAACCCTAGCGCAACTGGCGCAGATTATGAGCCAAAGCTCATGGGTGGCGGCGTATCTGAGCAAATATCCGATTCTGCTGGACGAACTCATCAGCGCGCAGCTTTTGGATACCGCATTCGACTGGCAAGCCCTCGCCGCCGCCCTTTCAGACGACCTCAAAGCCTGCGGCGGCGACACCGAAGCGCAAATGGACACCCTGCGCCGCTTCCAGCACGCCCAAGTCTTTCGCCTCGCCGTCCAAGACCTCGCCGGACTGTGGACGGTAGAATCCCTCTCCGACCAACTCTCCGCCCTCGCCGACACCATCCTCGCCGCCGCCCTGCCATGCGCGTGGGCGGACATGCCCAAAAAACACCGCGACACCCCGCAATTCGCCGTCGTCGGCTACGGCAAACTCGGCGGCAAAGAACTCGGCTACGCCTCCGACCTCGACCTCGTCTACCTCTACGACGACCCCCACCCCGACGCAGGCGACGTGTACAGTCGTCTTGCCCGCCGCCTGACCAACTGGCTTTCCGCCGCCACCGGCGCAGGCAGCCTCTACGAAACCGACCTGCGCCTGCGCCCCAACGGCGACGCCGGCTTTCTCGCCCACAGCATCGCCGCCTTCGAAAAATACCAGCGCGAAAACGCATGGACGTGGGAACACCAATCCCTCACCCGCGCCCGCTTCATCTGCGGCACACCCGAAATTCAGACGGCCTTCGACCGCATCCGCACCGAAATCCTCACCGCCGAGCGCGACCAAACCGCCTTGTCAGGCGAAATCATCGAAATGCGCGAAAAAATGTTCCCCACCCATCCGCCGATTGACAGCAACGTCAAATACGCACGCGGCGGCGTGGTCGATGTCGAATTTATCGTCCAATACCTCATCCTTGCCCATGCCCGCCGATATCCGCAACTCCTCGACAACTACGGCAACATCGCCCTCTTGAACATCGCCGCCGACTGCGGCCTCATCGACAAAACCCTAGCCGAACAAAGCCGCACCGCCTACCGCTTCTACCGCCAGCAGCAACACAACACCAAACTGCGCGACGCGGAAAAAACCGAAGTAACCGACGAATTGCTGGCACATTACGGCAATGTCAGGAAATTGTGGCGGGAAGTGTTCGAGGAGGAAGCGAAGCTCGGATAAAGCGGATGTTACGAAGGGGATTAAGTCATTAGCTGCATAGCGTGGGTTCTACTACCTACAAATCACCGCAAATCCGTAGCGTGGGCTTTGCCCACGAGCCACACCCAAAATTTCAGACGACCTCTTTTAGCCGTCATTATCGTGGGCAAAGCCCACGCTACAACGCACACCGAAGGGGCAAATAGAGATGTAGGTCGGATACTTGTATCCGACAAAAACATTTGATGCGTCTATCGTTTCCGAAATACCGCTGTTGGAAATGTCGGATTCGGGAATCCGACCTACGGGCTGAAATCAATAAGGAAGAACATTATGTCCCAAGTTTTTAAAGATTTTGATTTGTCCTCCGTATGGGAAGCTAATAGTTGGGCAGATGAAAACTACAAAGAAGCTCCGTTTACCCCTGAAATTTTGGCTGCCGTAGAAAGTGAGCTAGGCTATAAATTGCCGCAAAGTTTTATTGAATTGATGGCAGTACAAAACGGCGGGATATTTGTCAAAAACTGCTTTCCAACCACGCAGAGAAATTCGTGGGCAAAAGATCATGTGCAAATTTGCGAGGTATCGGGAATCGGTTTTGAAAAAGAAGGGAGTCTGTGCGGCGAGATGGGGCAAAAACTTTGGCTGAAAGAATGGGAGTATCCGCCTATCGGCGTGTATTTTGCCAACGACCCGTCAGCAGGGCATGCCATGTTTGCCTTGGACTATCGAGAGTGTGGAAAAGACGGAGAGCCGAAAGTGGTGCTTGTCGAACAAGAATGGGATTTTGAAATAGTCGAACTTGCCCCCGATTTCGAAACCTTTATCCGCAGCTTGCGGCATGAAAATGAGTTTTCAGATGAGTAAACACAAAATCGAAAAGAGTAAGTCGTCTGAAACCCGTAGCGTGGGCTTTGCCCACGAACCAAACCCAAAATTTCAGACGACCTCTTTTAGCCGTCATTGTCGTAGGCAAGGCCCACGTTACAATGTACACCGACGAGGCAAATAGTCGTCTGAAAACGGGAGAAGCAATTTTTGTCGAAATCTCTGCCGTCATTCCCTCGCAGGCAGGAATCCAGATGTAGGTCGGATACTTGTATCCGACAAAAACATTTGACGCGTCTGTCGTTTCCGAAAAACCGCTGTTAGAAATGTCGGATTCGAGAATCCGACCTACGGCAAAAACTGTAGCAGGAGAATAGAAACCCGTAGCGTGGGCTCTGCCCACGAAACACCCAAAATTTCAGACGACCTCTTTTAGCCAACATTATCGTGGGCAAAGCCCACGCTACAATGTATACCGACGAGGCAAAGGTCGTCTGAAAACGAAGGCAACGAGTTTTGCCGAAACCTCCGCCGTCATTCCCGCGCAGGCGGGAATCCAGAAGTTTGAGGTCGCAGCAACCTTGAAATGTTCCTGAAATGCCAAGGTCTGGATTCCCTCCTGCGCGGGAATGACGGCATTAAAGAATCGGCAGTTTGCAAATAGGTCGTTCAAATTAAGTGATTCGATTCTTATCTTTAGAATCCGAAAAAATTAATCAGCAAAAATAGGAAAGGGATACAATGGGATTTTTTAGTCAATTGCGTGATGATTTGGCACATGTTGAAAGAAAAATTGACCAAATTAAGGTTGATCGGGATAAATTGGGACTTTCACGCTGGAAGCCTGAGCAGTATGAATTGATTTCGGTAGTGGCTTTTTCAATGTTTGATGAACCTGAGTTATGGGAAGAGAGATGTTTGTTCAATATACATGAACAAGGTGATAAATTTAAGAAAAATATTAAATCTTTCATTAATAATTTTTCAGATGCAACAATTGAATATCTCTATTTTTCTATGGTGCGGTTTTTAGTTGAACTTGATCTGAGTTATGGTCCAGGTGGAATTAATTTTTTTGAAACAGGTAAATTATCGAAAGAAATTACAAATTTGAAAGAAAAGGTGATTTTTAATTCAAAAGAGGGATATTCAAGACAATTCAACTATATTTTTTATCAAATGCCGATAGATATACTGTGTTCTTACATGGGCAACAAGGGCTTTAAGACATTTTTTGAATTTGATGAAAGAAGAAACGCTTTAGAAAAATCGATTCAAAAATATCAGAATGAAGTCAACGAAAAAATAGTTGAAGTTCAACAAAGAATAAATGATGTAGATAAACTTAAGGAAAAATTAGACGAATACAAAACAGCTTTTACTTTTGTCGGTTTGGACAAAGGCTTTGAAAATCTATTGAAACAAAAAAACGAAGCCAAAACAAAAACTTTTCGGTTGTTGAGTGGTTTGGCAATAGTTACAATTCTACCTTTAGGCTTCAGCTTCTACGAAAAATTTATGGCAGGTGTAGATATTTTATGGCAATCCATGCTGCCCGTCATTGGCTTGGAATTTATTTTAATCTATTTCTTCAGAGTGGTTTTAACTCATTACCATTCGATACAGACTCAAATCATGCAGTTGGAACTGCGACAGTCGTTGTGCGAATTTATCCAAAGCTATGCCGAGTACGCGAAAAAAATCAAAACTAATGATAAAGACGCGCTGGAAAAATTCGAAAACCTGATTTTCAGCAGCATTCTCTCCAATCCGGATAAAGTGCCGGGTACATTCGACGGTGTGGAAGGGTTAGCGTCTTTGTTGAAAGAATTGAAGAAATAAAATTAAGGTTGTCTGAAATCCTAAATCGGCTTTTTAAACGGATTTCGTGGGCAAAGCCTACGCTACGGGATGGTTCTATCAACGTGGTCAGTGTAGGTTGGGTCGAGACCCAACAAAAGCTGTTGAATCTTCTGCTTTGTTGGGTTGTCAACCCAACCTACCCGAAAGGTCGTCTGAAAACGTTTTCAGACGACCTTTCTGATGCTTTGTTATTTTAAAACCGCACAATTGATTGTGCGGTTTGTCATGGTCAGTATTTGAAATTAGTATTTGAAGTTTTCGCCGAGATAGACGGAGCGGACTTGTTCGTTGTTGACCAAGTCATCCGGCTTGCCGGAGGCGAGGACGGTGCCGTCGCTGATGATGTAGGCTCTGTCGCAGATGCTGAGGGTTTCGCGTACGTTGTGGTCGGTAATGAGTACGCCGATGCCGCGCGATTTGAGGAAGTCGATGATTTTTTGGATGTCGATGACGGCGATGGGGTCAACGCCGGCGAAGGGTTCGTCCAGGAGGATGAAGCGCGGCTGCATGGCGAGTACGCGGGCGATTTCGACGCGTCGGCGTTCGCCGCCGGACAGGGAGGGGGCGGGGTTGTGGCGCAGGTGGCCGATGTTGAGGTCGGCAAGTAGTTTTTCGACTTCGCCGTCGATGCGGCTTTTGTCTTTGGAGCTGATTTCTAAAATGGCGCGGATGTTTTGTTCGACGGTCATTTTGCGGAAAATCGAGGCTTCTTGGGGCAGGTAGCCGACGCCGAGGCGGGCGCGTTCGTGTATGGGCAGGTGGCGCAGTTCTTGTCCGTCAAGGGTAACGCTGCCTGCGTCGGCAGCGATGAGTCCGACGATCATGTAAAAGCTGGTGGTTTTGCCTGCGCCGTTGGGGCCGAGCAGGCCGATGACTTCGCCGCTTTCGATTTCGAGGGAGAAGCTTTTGACGACTTGGCGTTTTTTGAAACTTTTTTGCAGGTTTTGAACGACGAGGCGGCTGGTGTTTTCGCTCATAAATGACTCTTGGTTCGGAGGTCGTCTGAAAAATGTTGTTTGGGGTTTGACTTGCTGCACTGGTTTTCAGACGACCTTTTGTGTTGTCAGATATTGGTTATTTGGTTTTTTGGGTGCTGGACGGCTGGATGACGACGCTGACCCTGCCGGATTTGGCGGCGGATTTGGCGCCTGATTTCGAGCTGCCGTTGATGGTATAGACTTCGGTTTTGGTGTTGTAGGTGATGACTGCGCCTTCGGCAACGTCGCCGCCGCGTTGGACTTTGGCGTTGCCGGTCAGGGTAACGAGGTTGATGGCGGAGGAGTAGGTTACGTTGTTTGCTTGTCCGTTAACCGTACCTTTGTTGTCGTCAAGCGTCTGGCTGAAGCGGACGGGCGAGCCGCTGGCTTTCATAAACTGTTCGCCTTTGTCGTTGCGGGAGACGTTGACGCTGCCTGCGCGGATGTTGAGCGTGCCTTGTTTGATGATGACGTTGCCGGTAAAGGTGGTACTTTGGTTGTTTTGGTCGAGCGAGCCTTGGTCGGCTTCAATCTGTATCGGCTGCTTGCTGTCGCTTTGCAGGGCGTAGGCTGGGGCGGTGGCGAAAAATGCGGTTAAAACACATGCCTTACATATTTTTTGTATCATAAATCGTGGCTTTCACTCTGGATGGGAAGTTCAACAAACCTTTTTTGTGGTCATACGTCAGACCTTCGGCGTTGCCGCTCGATTCTCCGTATTGAAAGGTAACGGGCGTGTCGGTTTGGGCGTATTGCGATTCGGTATCGACGTGCAGGAGATCGGTTTTGACGACGCCTGCCTGCCGCTTGGCATCGGCGGCTTTGGTCAGGACGACGTTGTGTTTGAACAGGAGTTGTTTGGTTTGGGTGTTGTATACGGCTTCGTCGCTGCCGACGTCGTAAAGCCGGCTGCCTTCTTGGAAGAAGACGAGGTGCGGCAGCTCGAAATGGACGTCGTTGCTTTCGGGAAACTGTTTCGCCCCTTTTGCGCTCAGATGCTCTTTCAGACGACCTTGTTGGTCAAACCGCCGCCCGTCTATGCCGTCCATCGTGTATTGCGGCTGGTTGGGGTTGAGTTTGACTTCTTCGATGTCGATTTCGCTGATGCGCCCCAGCCATGCCGACAATCCGCCGAGCGCGACCGCCAGCACCAAAGGGAATGCGATTCCGTACCGCCATCTTACTTTCATTTGATGTACTCGTTCAAAGCCGCGCCCAGCGTACCTTTCGCGCGCATAATCAGGTCGCACACTTCGCGCACCGCGCCCGCGCCGCCCGCGTGTTTCGTAATATAGGCGGCGTGTTGCAGCGCAAACCAATGCGCGTCGGGGACGGCAACCGGCAATCCGCAGCGTACCATCACCGGCAAATCGACCACGTCGTCGCCGACAAAGGCGCACTCGGCTTCTTCTACGCCCGCCTGCGCGCGCAATTCTTCATAGGCGGCGCGTTTGTCCGAAATGCCTTTGAAGTAGTAATTTATGCCCAACTGTTTGACGCGGATGCCGACGGAGGGCGCGTCCCGACCTGTGATAACCGCAGTCTGCACGCCGCTTGCCTGAAGCATCTTCAAGCCGTGTCCGTCCAGGGTGTGGAACGATTTGATTTCTTCGCCGTTGTCGCGGATGAAGATGCGGCCGTCGGTCAAAACGCCGTCCACATCCAATATCAGCAGCTTGATATGCGCCGCGCGCTGTTGCAGCTCGGGGTCTAAGGTTTGCATAGTGTTTCCTTGCGGATTGCTAGGTTTCAGACGACCTATTCTAACATAAAGGTCGTCTGAAAACGGTTAGCCCGCCTTTACACAATCCGCGCCATCAGTAAATCGTGCATATTCAGCGCGCCGGTCAGCACGCCGTCGGCGTCGGTTACCAAAAGCCCGTTCACATGGTTTGCCTGCATGACTTTGAGGGCTTCGGTGGCTAGGCGTTCGGCGGGGATGGTTTTGGGGGAGGGGTGCATGATTTCATCGACGGTCAGCCCGTCAAAGCGGTCGCGCTGTTGGAACAGGCGGCGCAAATCGCCGTCGGTAAACACGCCTTTCAGACGACCTTTGTTGTCTGTTACCGCCAGCATGCCCAAGCCTTTTTCGCTCATGCTGACGATGGCTTCTTTTAAGGGCGTGCCGAGTCGGACGGCGGGCAGCGCGTCGTCTTGGTGCATGATGTCCGCAACGCGTAAAAGCAGTCGTTTGCCGAGGCTGCCCGCGGGGTGGCTCAAGGCGAAATCGTCGGGCGTGAACGCGCGTGCGCGCAAAAGGACAACTGCCAATGCGTCGCCCAAAGCCATGACGGCGGTGGTGCTGGTGGTCGGGGCAAGTCCCAGCGGGCAGGCTTCTTTGGAAACTGACGCTGTGATGTGGATGTCGGCATGGCTCGCCATGGTCGAATCGGGGCGGGCGGTGATGCAGATGAGGGTAATGTTTTTGCGTTTGAGCGCGGGGATGATGGCGGCGATTTCATCGCTTTCGCCGGAATTGGAAATTGCGATGACGACGTCGTTGTCCACAATCATACCCAAGTCGCCGTGTGCCGCTTCCGCAGGATGGACGAAAAACGCGGGTGTGCCGGTCGAAGCCATAGTCGCCGCAATTTTGCGCCCGATATGTCCCGACTTGCCCATGCCTGTGATGACGACCCTGCCTTTGCAGTGCAGCAGCGCGTCTGCCGCGAGGACGAAGTTTTCATCCAATTCCGCCGCAATTTCACGCAAGCCTTCCGCTTCGGTGTGCAACACTTCGCGCGCCCAATCGAGATATTGACCGTTTCCTGCCATAAATTTACGCCTTTTTGTGTTCGTTTTATATCGTTTTGGACATCATTAAATGCCCTAATAATCTATCCAAATTTTCCGAATAGGGGTAGCATTACCGCCTGCTTCGCAAATAACCTATATTTAAAGGAATCAGAGATGACTATTTTATCGGACGTTAAAGCATTAGGACAACAAATCTGGCTGGACAACCTTTCCCGCTCGCTCGTACAAAGCGGCGAATTGGCGCAAATGCTGAAACAAGGCGTGTGCGGCGTCACTTCCAATCCCGCCATCTTCCAAAAAGCCTTCGCCGGCGACGCGCTTTACGCCGATGAAGTCGCCGCCCTCAAACAACAAGACCTCAGCCCCAAACAACGCTACGAAACCATGGCGATTGCCGACGTACAGGCAGCCTGCGACGTTTGCCTTGCCGAACACGAATCCACCGGCGGCAAAACCGGTTTCGTCAGCCTAGAAGTTTCCCCCGAGCTTGCCAAAGACGCACAAGGCACGGTAGAAGAAGCCCGCCGCCTCCATGCCGCCATCGCGCGTAAAAACGCCATGATTAAAGTCCCCGCCACCGACGCAGGCATCGAAGCACTCGAAATCCTCATCGCCGACGGCATCAGCGTGAACCTGACCCTGCTGTTCTCACGCGCCCAAACCCTCAAAGCCTACGCAGCCTACGCGCGCGGCATCGCCAAACGCTTGGCAGCCGGACAAAGCGTTGCCCATATCCAAGCCGTCGCCAGCTTCTTCATCTCCCGCGTGGACGGCGCGCTTGACGCCACGCTGCCCGACCACCTCAAAGGCAAAATCGCCATCGCCCTTGCCAAAGCCGCCTACCAAGACTGGGCGCAATACTTCGGCAGCCCCGAATTTGCCGCGCTGGAAGCCAAAGGCGCAAACCGCGTGCAGCTCTTATGGGCATCCACAGGCGTCAAAAATCCCGCCTATCCTGACACGCTCTACGTTGACAGCCTGATCGGCGCACACACCGTCAACACCGTCCCTGACGCCACCCTCAAAGCCTTCATCGACCACGGTACAGCCAAAGCCACGCTGACCGAAGGCGTAGAAGAAGCACAAGCGCAGCTTGCCGAAACCGCCGCGCTCGGCATAGACGTAGAAACCCTCGCCAACCGCTTGCAGGAAGACGGTTTGAAACAGTTTGAAGAAGCCTTCGACAAACTGCTCGCCCCGCTGGCTTGATTGTCAAAAATCAAATCAGCCTTAGCAACCCAGTTCCTACGCTTTGTCTATAAACAAGCTCAAAAGGTCGTCTGAAAACCTCAATTCGAGATTTTCAGACGACCTTTTGCCGTTTCCATCATCTATATATAGATTCAAATCAAGACCAAGTATAGTGGCTTAACTTTAAACCGGTACGGAGTTGCCTCGCCTTAGCTCAAAGAGAACGATTCTCTAAGGTGCTGAAGCACCAAG
>CAUSOO010000035.1:0-23923 GCA_963533245.1 uncultured Neisseria sp. | reverse complement strand
GCCGTAGCCGTCGTAGTCGTAGCGCACCAGTTCCTTGCCGTTGAAGGTGACGGAGGTGAGGCGGTTGACGTAGAAACGCTCGTCTTCGGAAACGAAGACGTCCCGCTCTCCGGCCGGATCGAAGTCGGGATCGTTGTCGTGCAGACGGATGGAGGAGAATACGGGTTGGAAGTGTCGGCCGCTGCCGTCGTAAATGCTGTGCGGCAGCCCGTTGTCGTCGTAGCAGAGGCGGATATGACGGCCGTTGCGGTCAAGTTGGGCGACCAGTTGGAAAATGCCGCAGCCGGAATCGACTTCGGCAAACAGCAGCCGTGCGCCGCCGTCGGGGGAGGCGATTTGGTAGAGGTCGTCTGAAATCTGTGAAAAGAAGATTTGTTCGTAAGGATCGAAATAGGCGTCATCCAGACCGTAGGGATCTTCTTCGGCGGAAGCAGGTCTTGGTGCGGCCTCTTCCTCATATAGATCGTCTTCATCTTCGTCGGCCGCGGAATAAGGCTCGTCCGCTTCGTCGCTGATATCCGGCAACGAAATTTCCCTGCCCTGCTCATCAATATAAAGGAAACCGTCGGCTGTTCGGACAAGACGCATGGAGAACGGCAGCGACCAACCTTGTCCCAGCCAGCCGTTGCCTATTTGGTCGGAATAGTAGCTGCGCTGCCAAACAAGGGGAAGCGGGGAATCAAAGGCAAAGTCGGTCTCGGTATCGTCAAATAGGACTTTGATACCGAGCACTGCGTTTACGGGGTTACCGATAGCAGCAGCTACCTTACAAGGAATACAGTGGCCATGACCCGAGGTAACCACCCCGCCATCGAAGCCCATGCCCATGCCGCCGCTAAAACCACTGACCATTTTACGGGAAGGAGGTTTAGGGCCGGGCTGACCGGGTATCATGGACGCAAGGGAAACCAGTTCGGATATGGCATCAACTGCATCGGCTGCAGCAGAATCAGGCGCAACTATGGAAAGGGCAGTGGAAGCAACATCGGCAACCATCTCTATCACATCCACCGGTCCGGCTGCATTGGTCAGCGGCTCGGGTGGATTGGCAGAGCCTTGAGACACCATGGCTGGTGCTTCAGGTTTGGGGATGAGAATACCGAAAGTATTACCGAAAGAGGCCATGGGTTTACTCCCTCCGTCGAGATTCTATTGATATTGAAATGGAAAACCTAAGTTGCTTACAGATTTACAAGTTTGGATCAAAATTGCTTTTGAATATATAGTGGATTAAATTTAAATCAGGACAAGACGACGAAGCCGCAGACAGTACAGATAGTACGGAACCGATTCACTTGGTGCTTCAGCACCTTAGAGAATCGTTCTCTTTGAGCTAAGGCGAGGCAACGCCGTACTGGTTTAAAGTTAATCCACTATATTTTGAAAATAGCATGACACAACGCGAAGATTATAACAAACAACAAACTGCAAATAAATTGTAAAGTAAGACACTAAAATAATAAAAAATGTTCCACAAATACTTCTTTATCATACAAATATTACTTTAGTTATTCTTTTAATAAGGAAAAAAATATATTAATACATAAACCAAAATTATGGTAAAGTATATATACAGTGGCTATGGCGGCATAACTCATAGCCAAAGCATAATCGATACCTTAAGTAACTTTATCATTTGTTAATTTTACATTATGTGATTGTTATTTATGCAGCAAAGCGAAATCTACTTTTTCGGAAAACTAAATCAGTCTCGTGATTTTATTGTTTCTGAAAATCTCCAAACTAATGATAAAAACTTTTGGGATGGATGGTTTGATCGTTGCAACAACCAAGACAAACTCATTCCGTTTACCCGAAAGACGCTTTCTGTATCGCGGATTTGGCTGTTTTGCATTAAACTGCCTGATAGCATTACCTATATTGGGCTAACGGCACTCAGCTCAGACCAAACAGGTCGACAATATCCTTTTGTACTGTTCCAAAAACCTTATTCCCCTCCAGAACAGTTAAAATCTATTAATTTTTTCTCTCAAAACATAGATTTTTTTAACCAAACATTAATAAATGGTAAATGTATTATAACAAATTGTTTGGGTACACTTTATAAGTCTGACTATCCGTTACCCGAGTCTTTCCTTAATTTTTTATCTAAATCAGATAACCTTGGCAGCTTTTGGCTGGAGTGCGAAAGCGGTTACCATATAGAAAGAGACGGAGAGCCCACCTGCTCTCTGTTCAATAAAATATTTGGATGATAAATAGATGAATACATTTCCCTTATGGGCAGAACCTATTTCCGCTGACACCCCCGAAGGGGTAAATATTGAATACGACAGCCGCTTTTTAGAGCTTCAAAGCGCTGCCGAAGGGAAACCGGAAAGGCAATATGGCGACACCATCATCCCTGCTGAAGAGCCTGATTGGGCAACAGTAGAGAAGCTGTGCAATCAATTGTTGGCTGAATCGAAAGACCTTCATGTTTTGTCCTATTACACACAGGCGCTCACTGCAAAACATGGCCTGGTTGGCTTTTGCGCCGGTTGTGAAGCCATCAAAACCAATGTGGATTTGTATTGGAAATCCCTATATCCCAAGCTCGAAGATGAAGACGGCGAACCCGATCCGTTTTATCGAATCAATGCGCTAAGTGCATTCACTACGCATGACGGCATCGCCAAAGAAGTATTTTCAGCCAAATTATTAGTAAACGGACTGACCCAACAGCCTATTACCGTTAAAGAAGCAGTTTCTGTCTTGCAAGGCAATGACCCACAAAGCTATCCGGGCGGCAAAGAACGTTTGATGCTTGATATCAGGGTAAGTGCCGATACCGGCAAACCGGAATTGATTGCCTTAATCCAGGCATTAGACCATCTGAAAGATATTCAAAACACTTTCTCGACCCAGCTGCACGACGAACACTCACTCAATTTTGAAGTGATTCAAAAACCGCTTACCCTGATTCACAAAGCCATCAATTACAACGATGGAAGTACCCCGCAGCTGCAACAGGCTGAACAAACAGAACAACCCGCTGAAACGCCCGTTTCGACCGTTGCTCAAGAGCAATCGACCCTTCAAGAAGCGGATGCCTGGCGTCGTCTGAATATCAAAAATCGGGCTGATGTCGATTTGGCTTTGGAAAAAATCTGCATTTACTTTGAAACGCTGGAACCCAGCCACCCTGCCCCGTTATTTATCCGCAGAGTACAGCGCCAAATGAATATGAACTTCTATGACATCATGAAAGATATCAGTCCTGAAAGCATTGCCAATCTGGAAGTTTTGATCGGAAAGCAGGACGAAGAAACGGGAACTTCCAACGAATAAGCTAGTCTATCCGCAATATTTAAAGTTCGTTTAAATAAACAACTTTTATCATTTAAAGGTCATTGAATATGTCACGAAACAAATCATCCGGACAAAAATTTATTGCCCGCAACCGGGCGCCTCGCGTACAGATTGAGTACGATGTAGAACTTTACGGTTCTGAGAAAAAAATTGAGCTTCCATTCGTTATGGGTGTGATGGCAGATTTGGTCGGTAAACCCGTAGAGCCGCTACCTGAATTGGCCGAACGTAAATTTTTGGAAATTGATGTAGATAATTTCGATGAACGCATGAAAGCCCTCAAACCGCGTGTCGCATTTAATGTCAAAAACACGCTTACCGGGGAAGGCAACTTGAATGTAGAGCTTGAATTGGAAAGCATGGATGATTTCTCTCCGGCAGCAATAGCCAAAAAAGTAGGTCCTTTAAACGAACTCCTACAAGCGCGTACAGAGCTTGCCAACCTGCTTTCATATATGGATGGTAAGAGCGGTGCTGAAGAATTAATCGGAAAAGTCTTGGGAGACAGCGAGCTGCTGAAAAGCCTTGCAGCCGCGCCTAAAGCAACAACCAAAGACGAGCAGTAATTTCAGATGAAATCAATAAAGTGAGCGTGAATCATGACTGAAAAGCAATTAGACATCCAAGGGGACAGCGGCGCGAAAAGTGTGTTTGCTGCAAATGAATTTGAACAGCTGCTGCAAAAAGAATTCAAACCCAAAACTGAAGAAGCCAAAAGTGCTGTCAATAATGCCGTAGCGACACTGGCACAGCAAGCTTTGCAAAACGCCATTACTATTTCAGACGACACTTATCAAACCATTGAAGCGATTATTGCAGAGATCGACAGAAAACTTTCCGAACAGATCAATTTGATTCTGCATCATGAAGATTTCCAAAAGCTGGAAGGCGAATGGCGCGGCCTGCATCATTTGGTTACCAATACCGAAACCGATACTTTGTTGAAAATCAAAGTATTGCCCATCTCCAAAAAAGAAGTTGCCCGTAATTTAAAACGCTTCAAAGGCACCGCTTGGGATCAAAGCCCCCTATTCAAACGAATTTATGAAGAAGAATACGGCCAGTTTGGTGGCGAGCCTTTCGGCTGTTTGATTGGCGACTACTATTTTGATCACTCTGCACCCGATGTGGAAATGCTCAATAGTCTTGAAAAAATTGCCGCCGCTGCACACTGTCCGTTCATCGCCGGCGCATCCCCCAAACTGATGCAGATGGAATCTTGGCAAGAGTTGGCCAATCCTCGTGATTTGAGCAAAATTTTCCAAAATGCCGAATATGCCCCATGGCGCAGCCTGCGTGATTCCGAAGATTCGCGTTATATCGGTTTGGCTCTGCCACGTTTCTTATCCCGTCTGCCTTACGGTGCTACAACGAACCCTGTCGATGAGTTTGACTTTGAAGAAGAAACTGAAGGCGCGGATCACAACAAATACACATGGGCCAATGCGGCTTATGCAATGGCGGTAAATATTAACCGTTCATTCAAATATTATGGTTGGTGTACCTCAATCCGCGGCGTGGAATCCGGCGGTATCGTTGAAAACCTTCCCTGCCACACATTCCCGACGGATGACGGTGGTGTGGATATGAAATGTCCAACCGAAATCGCCATCAGCGACCGCCGCGAGGCCGAATTGGCAGCGCTGGGCTTCATGCCGTTGATTCACCGTAAAAATACTGACTTGGCCGCGTTTATTGGTGCTCAATCGCTGCATAAACCGTCTGAATATTATGATCCTGATGCTACCGCTAACGCCCGTTTGTCTGCGCGTCTGCCTTACCTGTTTGCGTGCTGTCGTTTCGCGCACTATCTGAAATGTATCGTACGCGACAAAGTCGGTTCGTTCCGTGAGCGTGAAGACATGGAACGTTGGCTAAACGAATGGATTATGAATTATGTAGATGGAGACCCGATTAACTCCACTCAAGAAACAAAAGCCCGTAAACCGTTGGCCGCTGCTGAAGTGGTTGTGGAAGAAGTTGAAGACAATCCCGGATATTACACTTCCAAATTCTTCCTGCGTCCGCACTACCAACTCGAAGGCCTTACCGTTTCATTGCGCTTAGTTTCCAAACTGCCTTCGGCTAAACAGGAATAGTCGGGTTTGGTTTATTTAGGTGGGCATGCTCATGCCCTGTTGTTAAATCCCTTAATTTTTTTAACCTTTTAACAAGGAGAGTAAAAACATGGCTATTGATATGTTCATGAAAGTTGAAGGTGTTAACGGCGAATCAAAAGATTCCAACCACAAAGACTGGACCAACATCGAAAGTTTTGACTGGGGTGCCGAGCAACCCGGTTCGATGACCAGCGGTGGTGGCGGTGGTGCCGGTAAAGTCAATTTCAATGACTTGACCGTAGTTGCCGCTATTGATAAAGCCGCTCCGACCATTCTGAAAAACTGTGCTACCGGCCAACACTTGAGCAAAGTAGAAATTTCCGTATGCAAAGCCGGTGGCGAACAGATCGAATATTCGCGCACTACTTTGGAAGATGTCTTGGTAACCGGGGTGAAATTCATCGGTGTACAAGACAACGATGCGCTGAAAATGCGTTATTCATTCCAAGCTGCCAAAGTGAAAAACCAATATTGGGAACAAACCGATAAAGGTTCTAAAGGCGCTGAAGTTCAAATGGCCTTCAACATCAAAGAAAACAAATCCGCATAACCACTATGCGCATTTAACTGCAGAAGCCTGGCTTAAAAGGCGTTTTAAGTCAGGCTTTATTACAATAAATTTACTTTTCAGACGACCTCTGTCTTCCTGAAAAGTTAATCGGGTTTCGACTATTACACACTTTATACAAATAAATAAGGAGTTGCTGGGATGGATTTGAAGACTAAATTAACGGACATGATTGAGCTTGTACGTTCAAATCCTGACAATCAGGAACACCGTTTGGCATTGATTCAATACCTCTGTCTGAGTGCCAAATGGGAACAGGCTTTAAAGCAAATCGGGCAATACCAAAAACTGTTTCCCGATACTCAAAAGCCCCTGATGCTCTACCTTATTGAAAACATTTCTGCCGAAATGCGTCGTCAAGCAGTCTTGGAAACACAGCAAAAACCCAAAACTCTGGAACAGCACGCAAGCAAACTCGATATTCTTCAAAAACAACTCTCTTTAGTTGCTCATGTTGCAGAGAAAAAAAACTCTGCCCTCACTGCCGACTACGAAGCCTTATCCGACTGTATCGACGGTACACCAGCGCACATCACTTATCTTCTGGCAGATAAATCGGTTGCCGAAACCGACAGCAACTGGATTATGGACGGCGACGTACGTACTGCTTTTGTTTATGAATTCTTCTATCAAGGCCACTACTATTGGCAAACTTGGGACTCTATTGAAAGTATAGCTTTCAAAGCACCAAGCTCGTTGCTCGACATCATCTGGAGGTCGTCTGAAATCAAATTTACCGACGGCGAATGTATCCAATGTACCAGTCCTGCCCGCTATGCTGTTTTGCCGGATGCAGAAACCGAATGGTCGGATATGTTGATGAACTGCTCGCAAACAAACTGGATAGAAGTAGCCGAACAGCTCTTTACAGGCATGGGTCAAAAAAACCTGTATACCGACAGCCATGATTTTGGTCTCTTGGATATTCGCAATATTAAATTCGGACAACAGCGTTAAACCTTATCCATCCTCCGACTACCGCAATCAATCATGTCGCAATTCAGAAACCAACTGCTGCCTTCTTTGTTTGACAGACTGACAGATGAAGAGCCGCGCAAAAAAAAAGAGGCACGCCCCGATCAGGTCATCAATCTTGACCAATATCGGCAGGCAGTGCTGCGCGATATTCTTTACCTGCTGAATACCTGCAACATGCAAGCGGAAACCATGGAGAAAGATCTGCCTGTTAACGTGCGCTCGTCCATACTCAATTACGGCATTCCACCCCTGTCGGGAGTGAATTTCTCCGACATAGAATGGCAGGATGTAGAACAAAACATCAAACAAGCCATCATCGATTTCGAACCACGCCTTGAAAGCAAAACCCTGCAAGTTATCGTGAATACCGTAGACGATGATGACGATGCTTTACACAACAAACTTATTATTGAAGTCAAAGGTTACCTGAAACTCAATCCTTATCCCAAAGAGTTCCTGCTACGAACCAGTATGGATGTTGAGACCGGGTTGTTTGACTTGTTAGATGGGGGAAATAGGTCTTGAATAACAAATTATTGTCTTACTACAATAAAGAACTGACCTTCCTGAAGGAAATGGGCAGGGAATTTGCACAGCAATATCCCAAAATCGCCTCCCGATTGGCACTGGATACAACCGACATCCCCGACCCTTATGTCGAAAGGCTATTGGAAGGTGTAAGCTTTCTCACTGCCCGCACCCAACTCAAGCTGGATGCGGAATATCCCCGTTTCGTACAAAGAATCTTGGAAGTCGTTTACCCCGACTTCATCAATCAGAAACCGGCAGCAGCTATTGTCAATTTGGAACCTACCGGTCAATACAACGCCGACGTGATCAATCTACTGGAACGTGGCAGAGTATTGCGCTCATTACCCATCGACGAATTCAAGGTAAGTTGCCCGTTTTCCGTAACCAAAACCACTGAAATCCTACCTTTACGCATAGAAAAAGCCAAATATACCGATTCGCTCGGCTATTTACCAAGTACGCTTTCCGCGCTCAAGGCATCTGCCGGGAAAAAAGTGCAATCTGCCTTGCGTTTGGACTTCTCACTCAGCGTACCTGGCGCATGTTCGGAAATGTTGCCGGATGAATTGTCTGTGTTTTTAGGTACGGAACTTTCTAAGTCATCTGCACTGCTGTTTTTACTGGCCTCCGAATGCGTGGGCGTCGTTTGCCACAGTTATGAGAACCCCAAACAATGGTATTACCCGTTGTCCTCCAAACCGGAACATCGGGGATTTCGGGAAGATGAAGCCTTATCGTTTAATTTGGACAAATCCGTCAGTGCATTCCGGATTATGCAGGAATACGCGCGTCTGCCGGAAAAATTCCTGTTTGTCGCTCAAAAAAATATCAAACAGGCTGTCCGTCAGGCTGAGAATGACGGACATTTGCCCAAAGTACCCGAACATTTGGAAGAAATCGTAAACGATAAGGGTGTCAATAAAAAAATCATTACCTATCGCAAACGTTATTTCAGTCTTTCATTTTTATTCAGCAACAAAATACCTGAATTGACAGAATTGATCGGTGTAGAGGATTTTTCCGTCAATGCGGTGCCTGTGGTAAACCTTTTCAGAAAAAAAAGCTCCCGCTTCCCTGTAAACATCCAAGACCAGGAACACCACGTCATCATCGACCGTACACAACCTTTAAATTATGAAATCTACGCCATCGAACAAGTAAAAGGTTTTGACACCAACAACCGTCAAACTGTTGCATTTTCACCGATGTATAAAGCGCCGGATATGGGGCTCTTCCCCGAAGCCCAAACTCAGCATGCTTATTTTTCAGCACGGCGTGCAGACAGAGTCCCATCGGAAAATTCTGTCAAAAACGGCTTCCGTTCTTCCTACTTGGGCAGCGAAGTGTTTTTGTCTCTTGCCGACAATCGGGATTACGCTTTCAATTCCGGCATACAGCATCTTTCCGTAGATGCCTGGTGTACCAGTAGGGATTTACCGCTGATGATGCCACGTGACGGAGAGTCCGATTTCCTGATTGAAGGTTTCCTGCCGGTTAACTCTATTAAGCTGATTTCTAAGTTAACACGTCCTCAAGCGGCTGTGAGTGAGGATCGAACGCTTTGGTCGTTTTTAAACCAATTAAGCTTAAACTATCTGTCATTATTAAACATCGATCAGGAAGATGCACCCGTCACCTTAAAAGAGCTTTTAATGGTGTTTGTTTCTTCTGAAAATGATTTGCTGAAAAAACAGATTGAATCGATCACACGCATTGAGACCTCCATTGTGAACAAGGTAGTCCGTCATTACGGAGTTGCAGCACCTGTTCGAGGCATCAAAATCACGGTTACGCTGGATGAAGCGCAATTGGGCGGTATCCATCCCTTCCTGTTCGGCTCGGTTTTGAACCATTACTTCCAACGTTTGGTGTCGATTAACTCATTCATACAGCTTCAAATTGACACGCTCCAACAAGGACATATGGCTACTTGGCCGACTGCTGTTGGAGAGAGGGTAATCGTATGAGTCCGGTTAACGCTCAAACAGATTTTGGCGACGCATTGGACGATACATGGGATGAAAAACTGACGGGCTTTTTAAACAAAGTCGCCTCCCAGCCCTATAAATACGATTATTTTTCACTCTTGCGCCAGCTTGAGTCCGTCAAATTTGTTACCGGCGGGAAATTATTGGGTAAGGCCGTCAGCCCGAAAATGGAAAAAATAAGGATTCGCCAAGAGCCATCGCTTATTTTTGCTCCCCGCAACATCCAATCGGTTGCCTTATCGCCGCGTTATGTGGAAATTTCCATTAATGGGTTCGGTTTGTTTGGCCCATCCGGCCCCCTGCCCCTGCATTTGACCGAATATGCCTATGAGCGTCAACACCAACACGGCGACCGGACATGGACCGGTTTTGCCAATATGTTGCAACACCGTCTGGCTGTCTTGTTCTATCGGGCATGGGCCAACGCTCAGAGCATTATTTCTTTAGATAAAAACGCTGAAGACCGTTTCGGGAAATATATCGCCAGCTTTAATGGGCTGGATACACCGGCCATACATAACAAAGGCTTAATCCACGAATTTGCCAAGCGTTATTTTGCCGGCCTGCTGATGAAGCAAAGCCGTTCGGCAGCCAATCTTCAGCAATTACTCAACCGTTATTTCAAAGTCCCCGTTACCATTCAAACCAATATTGGGTATTGGGTTGAGGTTGCGGAAGAAAAAACGCAAATCGGCATCATGGGTAACTATACGCTGGGAGATGGCCTGCTGCTGGGCGACAAGCTTTACGATGTTCAAAGCAAATTCCGCATTATCATCGGTCCGCTTACCCTACCCGCTTACCGATCATTCTTCAAAGACGGTATCAATACCGCCCGCCTACGGGAGTGGGTAAGGCTGTTTGCAGCAGATGAATATGAATGGGATATACAGCCTGTTTTAATGCAAAAAGAAGTACCGCTCATGGACTTAGGCGGACAAACACAACTCGGCTTAACAACTTGGCTGGGGAATGTTTCCCGTGATGCCGAAGACTTGATCGTCAGCAACCATTAAACAGCTTTTTCAGACGACCCCTTTGTCGGGAAAAGCTTCTTTCAAACTATTTTTAGACATACTTGGAATAACTTAATTAAGGACACATCATGTCAAACATCAGCCGCAGCGTATTATTTGGCAAGTTGAATACCACCTTGTATAAAACTCTGGAAAATGCCTACACCTTCTGCCGTCTTCGTGAAAACAGCTACGTTGAGTTGGTTCACTGGCTTCATTCTCTGCTGCAAACCGAAAAAACCGATATCTTCTGCCTGATCAACAGTTTTAATTTAGACGAATCCAGAGTCCGTAAAGATGTATTGACAGCGGTTGAAAAACTTCCTGCCGGTTCTACTGCCGTTATCGATTTTTCCGAACATATCCAAACCCTTGTCGAACAAACTTGGACATACAGCTCGCTCAAATTCGGTACCGACAAAATCCGTACTGCTCATATTTTCTACACCATGCTTGAAAATAAGACGTTGCAGAGCATTTTGGCCAATATTTCATCTGAGTTCCTCAAAATCAAACCTGAAACATTGGCGAACAATATCATCGCTATTACTTCAAACTCTGAAGAAAATCTTGAAGTTACCCAAAATGCCTTATCTTCTGAGCCTAACGCTACCCACAAAGAAAATGCCTTGGCCAAATACGGCAGCAATCTCACTGAAAAAGCCAAAAATGGCGAAATAGATCCCTTGACAGGTCGCGATGCCGAAATCAGGCAAATGATTGACATCCTGATGCGCCGCCGCCAAAACAATCCGATTCTCACAGGTGAGGCCGGTGTCGGTAAGACAGCCGTCGTCGAAGCACTGGCATTGCGTTTGGCGGCCGGAGATGTTCCCCCCGGATTGAAAGACGTTCAATTAATCCTGCTGGATATCGGTTTACTCAAAGCCGGTGCCAGCATCAGCGGAGAATTTGAATCACGACTCAGAGCAGTTATGGACGAAGTGGAATCCAGCCCGACCCCCATTGTGCTCTTTATCGACGAAATCCATACCTTGATTGGTGCAGGTGGGGCAGCCGGTACGGGCGATGCAGCCAACCTGCTCAAACCTGCGCTCGCCCGAGGCAAACTGCGTACCATCGGCGCGACAACATGGGCAGAGTACAAAAAATACTTTGAGAAAGACCCTGCCCTGACCCGCCGTTTCCAAGTGGTGCAAGTGGATGAGCCCGACGAAAACAAAGCCATCAACATGCTTAGAGCATTAAACGCTTCTTTGGAAAAACACCATAACGTGATTATTCTCGATGAAGCAATTCAGGCAGCCGTAAAACTTTCCCATCGCTACATCCCTGCACGCCAACTTCCCGATAAAGCTGTCGGTTTGATTGATACCGCTTGCGCGCGTGTTGCTGTCAGCCAGCATGCTGTTCCCGGCAGTATTGAATTTTTGCGGAAGAAATCCGAGGCATTAAAACTTGAACAAGCAAATTTGGAACGTGAGAAAAAACTCAGTTTCGATTCTGAAACACGGATAACCAATATCGGCAAAGAATTAACTGAAGTCGAAGGTCGTCTGAAAAAATTAGAAGAAAGATGGAAATCTGAAGCAGACTTGGTTACTGAGCTGTTAGAAGTACGCGAACAAATCATGCAAGCGGAAGAAGGAACAGCTGAGAAAGAAACCAAGCAGCTGCATACCCGCCAAAAAGAGTTGGTTAACAAACTGAAAAAACTGCAAGGCATCCAACCACTGGTTATGCCCTTAGTGGACAGCCGTACCGTTGCCGACGTTGTAGCTGACTGGACAGGTATTCCCGTCGGAAAAATGATGAAAGACGAAGTTGAAGCGGTCTTGCAACTTGCCGATACTTTAAACAAACGCATCATTGGCCAACGTCACGGCTTGGATGCAATCGCCCGTCGTATCCAAACATCACGCGCGAATCTAGATAACCCCAACAAACCTATCGGTGTTTTCATGTTGGCAGGCCCTTCAGGCGTGGGTAAAACCGAAACAGCATTGGCTCTGGCCGATACATTGTACGGCGGTGAACAAAACGTAATTACCATCAATATGAGTGAATATCAGGAAGCTCATACCGTATCCACCCTAAAAGGTGCGCCTCCGGGCTATGTCGGTTATGGTGAAGGCGGTGTACTGACCGAAGCCGTGCGACGCAAACCTTATAGCGTCATCTTGCTTGATGAAGTAGAAAAAGCACATCCGGATGTGCATGAAATCTTTTTCCAAGTATTCGACAAAGGCTGGATGGAAGATGGTGAAGGCCGTTATATCGATTTCAAAAATACCATCATTATCCTGACTACCAATGTGGGTACGGATTTGATTATGGATATGTGTGATGACCCTGAAATGCTGCCTACTCCGGAAGGTTTAACCAAAGCCTTGCGTGCCCCCATGTTGAAAACTTTCCCTGCCGCACTACTAGGCCGCATGCAGGTGATTCCCTACTATCCGTTATCCGACGATATGCTCTCAAAAATTGTGGAATTGCAATTAGGCCGTATCGTAGACCGAATTAAAGATAACCACGGTATCGACCTTCACTACACGCCTGAAGTGCTCAAGCTGATTACTTCACGCTGCACAGAAGTTGAGTCAGGTGGCCGCATGATTGATGCGATTCTGACCAATACAGTTTTACCGCAAATCAGTCGTGAACTGCTTACTTGTGCAACTCAAGGCAAACAAGTTTTAAGTGTAAATATTGATGCAAGTAACCATGACTTTACTTATCAATATAAATATAAACCTCGCAAGAAAAATACTTTATAATTTTAGAAAATATTAAAAAAATTTAGTCTTTCTAATTAATTATAACGAACCTATTTATTTCTCCAGTAGTCATACATTGCATGACTGATTGAAGTATTTGTTGTCAGACGTAATCAATACTGATGGACTTGAAGGCAATTTAAGATGCATAAACAACTAATAAAATATATATCATTCTTAATGATATCTTTAATGGTAAGCTCATGTGCTTCCGATCATAAACCGCCTAAAGAATCTGATGAGAGCGGAGAAAAAATTGATGTACAAATCATAGTTTCCCCTGATGCGAATCCCAATATAGTTGGCCAACCTTCTCCCATCAGATTGGATTTATATCAGTTGTCTTCTGACGGAGAGTTCAAAAAATCAAACTATTTTGAACTTACCAACAACGCCAAAGAAAATTTAGGTGATAAATTAATTCAGCAAAACCAATTCATGCTGCATCCTGATACGGTTACCATATTGCCGATCAAAATGGATTCCCACCTGAAATATCTGGGTGTAGTCGCAAGTTATCGAGATTTGGATAACAGTCAATGGCAATTGGTATTATTGAAGCAGAAGAAAAAATGGTATCAGTTTGGCAAACATTATTTCTATGTAAATGTCGGCAAAAATAAATTAACCCAGTTATCAAAGTCAGAAATGAAGGACTTGTTGAAAGAATATAAAGAACGGCACCCTGACGATAAAAAAATTAAAGAAAATGGAAAAACTCGTAAATACGGCAATGACCTTAGCAAAGGCGTTTTCCGTGAAGAAAAATAATAACTAAAAGATTAAGGATAAAAGGCATGGCAATAGAAGCAAAAGTAGTTTGGTCGGAGGGTATCTTTATTACCCCTCAACATTTCCAACAATTTGAACGTTACCTTGAATCCGGTCTACGCCAATTAGCCGTTTCTCAAGAGGGTCATTTTTGGGGATTCTCTTCGCTGGTATTAAATTCAGACGGCCTCAAACGGGGGGTAATCGGTATTAATGAAGCAGAAGGTGTTTTTCCTGATGGTTCTGTATTTTTATTCTCTCAAAAACAGCTTGAAAATTTGAGTTTAAAAGTCCCTGCAAATATTAAAGACACCAAAATCTGCCTTGCCGTTACCCTGCCTTCTTCTGTAAATAATGAAATTTATTTCCCAGATCAGGATTCTTCAGACTCATGTCGCTACAAAGCCTTTAATAAAACTCTAGCAGACACTACAAATACTGAATTAGATGGTCGCCAAGTAACACTGGCAGATCTTAATCCGATGTTGGTTTTAGAAAATGACTTAACCAGTGGACAAACTGCCCTGCCCATTGCGCTTATCCGATCCAGCTCTGCAGACTTTGAAATTATTTTAGATGAATCATATATCCCGCCTTGCCTCGGAAGCCAAAAACAACCACACCTGAAAGCTTATATTTCAGAAATTTATGGTTTATTGATGCAAAAAAGCAATAGTCTGGCCAATGCAGTGAACGATCCTAATACTGGCGGCTCTGTTGAAGTTATGGATTTCATGATGCTTCAAACCATTAATCGTTATTTGGCATATTTGCATCATGAAAATGAAGGGGCACGACAAACGCACCCTGAACAATTATTCATTAATTTATCCAAACTATGTGCTGATTTAATGACCTTCCTGCCTTCTCGCAAAGTAGGTGATATCCCTGTCTATGAGCATAATGACCTAGCCTCATGCTTTGGCAAATTATTTTTCAATCTGCGTAAATCATTATCCATCGTTCTTGAACAACGTGCGATTAGGATTCCGCTGGATATGCGTGATGAAGCCACTCGCGTTGCTCAAACACCAGATCAAAGCCTATTGGATAAAGCCTCATTTGTCCTTGCTATCAAAGCCGATATGCCGAACGAAGCATTGCGCCAAAAAATTCCGAGCGTAGTAAAAATAGGTACTGTGGAGAAAGTAAAAGAATTGGTTGCTTACCATCTGCCTGGAATCAGGGTTCATGCTTTGTCTGTAGCACCCCGAGAATTGCCATACCACAGCGGTTATGTCTATTTTGAATTGGACAAAAAGCACGAGCTGTGGGACATGTTTGATACTTCATCAGGCATGGCCTTCCATTTAGCCGGTAATTTTCCGAATTTAGATGTTGAATTTTGGGCAATCAAGTCTTTAAGTTAATTTGGTTCAATTTGGAATTTCATTATGGATAACCAGAATAATGCTGCTCACAGCACCACAAATATTTATAACCCGTTGATTGAGGCGGCCAAACCGGTTTTTATCTTAGTCAATGCGATGCAGCAGACTACCAGTCAATTGTCTACGGACAGTTTGATCAACAAATTTTCTCTCTTAATCAATAATTTTGAAGAAAATGCTGAAAAAAATGGAGCAAGATACGACGCTATCCAAGCTGCAAAATACTGTCTATGTACATTCGTAGATGAATTGGCTGTTCGTGCAGGCTGGGCAGATGAAACCTGGTCAAAAAACAGTCTGTTGGTATCTTTTTATGACGAAACATGGGGCGGGGAACGTTTTTTTGAGATTATTCAAAATTTGAAACAGGATCCGGATAAGAATATTGATTTATTAGAGTTTATGTACTTGTGTTTGCAGTTTGGCTACAAAGGCAAATATCAAGTGTTAAATAGCGGCGAACTCGAAATCGACAAAATCAAAAGAGATTTGCTCGCCTTAATTCATAGTAAACGACCGGATCAAACTGCCGATCTTTTCAAACATAATCCAATTATCACAAATACCATCCAACGAAAACAAAGGCTTTCTATTCCTTTATGGGTTGTAGGTGTTTTAGGGGCAGTCGTCTTGGGGGTGGGCTATTTTGCAATGCAATGGTCTTTAGGCGACGACTTTGATGTTGCCAGTACAAAAGTTAACAATCTCAAACTCCCTTCTGTTACGGCTAAACAGCAAGAAACACAAAGTACTGTCCGACTACGTCCTTTATTGGAAAATGAAATTGCTAGAAAGCTAGTCTCTGTAGAAGACTTTCAAGATAGAAGTACAGTCACTATTTTGGGTGACGGTCTCTTTGAGTCTGGTTCTGCACAAATTCAAGACCAATATTACCCTGTATTGGCAAGAGTCAGCCAAGCTTTGGATAGCGTAGAAGGGCAAATCGTAGTGACCGGATATACTGACAATCAGCCTATTCAGAGCTTGAACTTCCCATCTAACTGGCATCTCTCTCAAGCTCGTGCAGATGCAGTAAAAGAAATTTTATTGAATTACATCAAAAATGGCGGAGCTCGTATTCGTTCAGAGGGACGTGGTTCGACCGATCCTGTTGCTCCAAATGATACTTTGGAAAATAGAGCCAAAAACCGAAGGGTTGAAATTACCCTATTCACAACTGGAACCGGCCCCAAACTGGGTAGTGAAGTAGAAGTAAAAACCAATACTTCCACTACTCAGCCAAGCAGTGATGTAAGTACACATCAATAATCTGAAATTGGATTGATACGGAAAAACAAATATGAAAAAAATTCTTTATTTTCTAGGCTCCCGTTCTTTATGGGTAATGCTGGGTATCGCCGGTCTGATTATATTGGTATGGTTTATCGGCCCACTGATTTCCATAGGTGAAATCCGTCCTTTAGCAAACAAGACCATTCGCCTTGCCGTGTGTGCAGCCATTATCGGCATTTGGTTGGCTAAAGCCATATTTCGCCAATATCGTGAATCACGTCGAAACGCTGCCTTACTGAAGGAAATTCGTGCGGCACAAGAACCCATTTTAAAAAATGCAAGCGATGTCAGCTCAATGAGCCGTCAGTTTGCCGAAATGGATAAAGTACTGAAAAACGCAAAATTTTCCAGATCTAAAAATAGTTTATTGGCAAGATTGGAAGAGGGGCAATATCTTTATCAAATGCCGTGGTACGTTGTTTTAGGTGCTGCCGGTTCTGGTAAAACAACAGCATTAAAACGCTCTGGTCTCAACTTCCCTCTAGAAAGCACTTTAGGAACATCTGTAAGCGGCTTGGCAGGGACACGCGATTGTGATTGGTTTTTATCCGATGAAATCGTACTTCTCGATACTGCAGGCAGATTGTCTTTACATGACAACCACAGCAATAAAGACTCCAGCGACTGGGAGGAATTTGTATCCCTGCTGAAGCGCTACCGTCCCAAACAACCTATCAACGGTGTAGTAGTTACCGTAGGAGTGGACGACCTTTTAGGCGGTAAAACCAATATTACCGAAATTTCTGCAGAACTTCGCAAAAGAATCCACGAAATGCATACCAAATTAGGTATACATTTCCCTGTTTATCTTATGATAACCAAACTGGATTTGCTGCATGGTTTTGACAAATTCTTCGATCATCTGACGGAAGAACAAAGAAACCAATATTTGGGTATTTCTCTTTCTGATACCGAAGGAATGGAAACTCCAATTGCCACTGCTTCCAATGCTTTATCGGAAGTTGTTGATAAATTGCGCTCTTCTATGTTGGGCACCATCCATCAATTGGAATCTTCTGAAGATAAAGCAGCGGCTTTTGCTTTCCCTGAAGAATTTGAACGTCTTAATCAGGCGGTACTTTCTCTATTTAAAGAGTTATCTAAATCTTCAAAATTTGAGCAACCTATCTCGTGGAGAGGTGTTTATTTCTCAAGTGGTACCCAAACGGGACAACATTTCAATCCCATCTTGGATGGCTTGCAAAACGATTTCCAATTATCGAAAAAATACTTGGATTCGGATCGAACCAAAACTCAAAATAACGAGCGAAGCTTTTTCCTGCACAGACTGTTCTCTGATGTCATCCTTAGTGAAGCAAACCTGGCAGGAGAAAATAAATCTTGGTTTGTCAAAAAACAAATGCTCTATTGGTTAGGCATTGGAGCTATTGTCACCATAGTAGCTGCCTGCTTAGCCATGATGCTGAACAGTTATTCGAATAATCGCTCATATCTTGAGCAGGTTGGCGATAAAGCAACCAAACTGGGTCAAGAGGCGAAAAAATACACTGAAGCTCCCGACCTGCTTAAAGCAGTAACATTTGCAGAACATGTCAAAGATACAACCAGCAGTAGAGAGATTCCCGATCTGTCTTCCCCTCCCCTCAGCTATCGTATGGGTCTTTATCAAGGCGGGCAAATGGAAGACGTTGGTGAATCTGCCTACCGAAGAATCCTTCAAGACAATGTGATGCCGTTAATCAGTTTCAAATTAGATGAACTTCTGCGTACAACCAGCGGCTCAGACGGCATCAATGGTTACAATGCTTTAAAAGCTTATCTGATGATGTACGACAAAGAGCATTTTGATGCCGCTTTTATGCAAAACTGGCTGATGACTAATTTGTCTAAAGCAGAATCTTCAGGCATGAGTGAGCAACAGAAAAAATCTCTTGAGAAAGCTTTAAACCAAATACTTTCCAAACAAAGCATTACTCCCAGCGTACCCTATGATGAAGAATTGGTAGAACGCCGCAGGCAGGAAATTGCACAAAGAGATATTGCCACTATGGTACTGGAAGATACCATCAACACAGTCGCCCTCTCAGGCAAAGAAGGAATCACACCTGTTTCTTTTTCAAGCATGGGCGGCGTACAAAGCCACTTATTGTTTCGTCGCAAAACCGGCGGAGCTTTAAAAGAACCGATTAACTTCATTTATACCAAAGAGGCTTACATTACCAAAGTCTTACCTACTATGGTCAAGTCGGCAGAACAGTTTTTTAATGAAGACAACTGGGTATTGGGTAGTTATGCATCACAAAGCCAAAGCAAAGCTTCTGTTCTTTCAGATGCTCAAAGGCTTTATTTCGGCAATTACATCAAGGCATGGAATAACTATTTGTCTGATTTGTCATTGGTTACGCCCAAGTCATCTCGAGAAAGTATTCAGATTGCCAAGCTTCTATCAGAGAAAAATTCTCCTTTAGTCAATATCATCAAAGGTATCAGCGACAATACGACGCTTACCATTGATAAAAAGATAACGGATAAAGCAGACAGTAAAATTGCCGACTGGTTAAATAGAGCAGGACTGTCAAAGCTCCTAGATGCTGAAGGAGAGGCTAATGTAAAAAATGAATTGTCTGCTTTAAAACTGGCCACTCCCGTTGATGATGCTTTTGCGGATTTCCATAGTTTAACTGAAACCACAAATGATCAACCTCCGGCAATTAACAGCGTTACTGAAGCCATTAATGATTTGTACGTTTATTTGGTTGCCGTTAATGTTGCAGTCGAAAAAGGGGTAGATTTGCCTCCTGATGATCCGTTTGTGAAATACAAAGCTGAAGTAAACCGTCTTCCTATGCCCTTCCGTCCGATGTTGGACAGCTTTTCTGAGATTATTTTGAAAAATACCGACAAAATTGTTGATGAAAAGCTCATGTCCACCTTGGAAAAACAGTTGGCAACCGTAACAAACAGTTGCCAAGAAATACACGAACAGGGTTACCCTTTTGACAGAGGTTCTGAAAACAATGTTGCCTTAGAAAGCTTCACCAACATATTTGGTCCAAACGGTATGTACAGCAAGTTCACCAATTTATCAGGTGAAGCCGCCGTATTGGCACGTTCAGAAAAACTGGAAACCTTGACTGCTAAAAACAGCGCATTTAAAGACCGTTTTTCCAGGCTGAACGACATAGCGGCAATCCGACAAGGATATTTTGACAAAGGCTCGGAGACACCCACTTTTGACTTTACAGTCAAAGTCTTGATTCTTGACTCCAGCTTGGAAAGCGTGAATGTTTCTTATGCAGGGAAAAGCTATGTATACAGTCACGGTCCAGTCAATCCTGCAACCTTTACTTGGCCTTCAAAAGAAGAAAACGCCTTGGCAAAAATAGATATTTCCTCCCCTCAAATCAATAGTGCGGGTATCAGCTCAACCGGACCGTGGTCAATATTCCGCCTGATTGAAAAAGGGAAAATCATTCGCCAGACAGGAAACACTACCGTTGTCGAATACAACATCCAAGGCAAAAACGTTGTACTTGAATTTACGACTTCCACAGCCTTCAATCCCTTTAATTTAAACAAATTAAGGAATTTTCAGTGCGTTTGATGGTCATAATGAGAATGTAAGCAGGTCGTCTGAAACCGCTCATTCCAACATGCTTCTGCCGCAACCCTATGCATGATTGAAAATAGAAAAACCGACACTCAAGCGAAATTGGTTTTTAATGTCAACAAGGAATTTCCCGAAATGAATAGAACAGTCGTTGCTCATACACCTTTGGGATCACAACTTTTATTCAAAAAAATGCTTGGAACAGAATTTGTTTCAAACCTTTTTGAATTTAATATTACTTTGGTTTCCAAAGATTCCAATTTACAAGGCAAGGATATTATCGGTCAGCCTATAACATTGGAAATTGATACAGAAGCAGGCAGCCCGCGCTATCTGAACGGTTTGGTTACCGACTTCGGTTACATTGGCGAAGATGAAGACGAAGAAGACTATCATGCCTACACCTGTACAGCCCGTCCGTTTATGTGGTATCTCACCCAAAATACGGACAGCAGGGTATTTGTCGACAAGTCCGTTCTGGATATTGCCAATGAAGTCTTGTCGCCGTTCGGCTTCCCCTTCCAGGTAAAATGCCAAAAAAGCTATCGTACCAGAGGATTTTGTGTCCAATATCAGGAAAACAGTTTTAATTTCCTAAACCGCCTGTTTGAACAGGAAGGCATCTACTATTATTTTACCCACAGCAACGGTTCGCACGAGCTGGTTATCTCTGATGATGTCGGTACTCTAGAAGCCATTCCTTCTCCCAACATTCCTTACCATTCCAAAAATACTGCGCCCGGCGCACCCAACATCGCCTATATCGATGTATGGGAAGAACGGGATGCCTTGAAATCCAGTCAGTTCGTGACTCAAGAATACAACTATAAAAACGCCAAAGTCCCAATGAAATCTTCTGATTCGGTTCACGATTTCAGTTCTGTCCCGATGGAACATTATGATTTCTATACTGGCTTTAGCGATGTTTCCGAAGCACAAAATTACAGTCAGGTGCGCAGTGAAGATCTGAAAAGCCAAACCAAGATCATTACCGGTTCGGGTACTGCCTTGACGGTAGCTCCGGGTTATACGTTTACCCTGAGTAAGCACCCGCACTCGTCATCCAATACCGAATACACCATTCTGAAAGCAGATTATGATTTTGAAGAAGCCGGCTATACTACCGGCGACCGTATCGGCAAATTCAGAATTTCGTTCCGCGTATTGCCCAAATCCTACCCATACCGCCCTCCCCTTAAAACGCCGAAACCCAAAGTATTGGGTACACAGGCGGCTACGGTAACAGGTCCTGCCGGAGAAGAGGTTTATACCAACGAGTATGGCGATATTAAAGTCCAATTCCATTGGGACCGCTACGGAAAAATGGATGAAAACAGCTCCAACTGGGTTCGGGTAACGCAAGGTTCTGCCGGAGCGGGATACGGCTCTATCAACACACCGCGTATCGGTGAAGAAGTGCTGGTTGACTTCATCAACGGCGATGCCGACCGACCGATTGTATTGGGTCGTCTGTACAACAGCGCAATGTCGCCGCCATGGGGCTTTCCTGCCGCGGCCAAGCAGTCCGGTATCAAAAGCAAGAGTTTCAATTCGCCATTGTCCAACTTCAACGAATTGATGTTCAACGATACTGCCGGTTCCGAGATGGTCAATTTCCAAGCGCAAAAAGACCTGACCTCGCTGGTTAAAAATAACGAAACCCGTAACGTCAACAACGACCGCACCACCACTATCGGTAACAACGAAACGGTTACGGTAGTAGGCGATCGGGCGAAAACCGTCCAAAAAAACGAAACGGCTTCGATTACCCAAAACCGCACAAAATCGGTGGGTCAAAACGAGACCTCCAGCATTACCCAAAACCAAAGCATTAGTGTGGGTGACAACCAAAGTACCAGCGTAGGTAAAGACCAAAGCGTCAATGTGGGTAAAAACCGCAGCCGTTCTGTTGGCTTGAACGAAAAAGTAGGCATAGGTCAGAGTCAAGCGTTGACTGTCGGACAAGATCAGAACGTTGCTGTCGGCAAAAACCAAGCTCTGACCGTCGGTGCCAACCGCAACAAGACCGTTGTTGCCAACGAAGTCAGCAGTATCGGCGGCAACAAACAGGAAACCGTCAGCCTGAACGGCATGAACAATGTCGGCATCGGACAGATGACCAACATCGGTGCCGGCTATATGCTGAACGTCGGTGCAGGCTGGATGACCAATGTCGTCGGTGCAGAAATGCATAGCGTCGGCTTAGTGATGGGGCTCAACGCCGGTATGAACATCGGCCTCAACGCAGGTCGAAACATCACCCTGTCCGCAGGCAAGAAAATTACCATACAAGTCGGTAGTTCCATGATTTTGATTGATAAAAACAAAATCAGCATCGTCAGCAAAACGATCAAGATCGTCGGCACCAAAGTAGTGGACATCGACGGCAAAAAAGTCGATATCAACTAGAGAAGATACGCCATGTTTGAGTTGCAGAACTTTACCTGCTTTCATACGCAGCAGTTTAAAAACATCGACCAAACAGATCGGGCTTATGATGTAGTCGTCGCCAAAGTCAGCTACGAGTTTGAAATTGACCCGGAAACAGGAAAAACGGAGCTTGCGTTTGCCCGTAAGCAAACGCCGCTCACGTTTGCCGATACCTATTACGGCGATCCTTCGCAAACCTCAACTCAGTTTGAAAGCGACTTCAGCCTCTACAAGCCCAAAACCGACTTGGTTGTCAATGCCACCGCCTATGCGCCCGACGACGTTCCCTCTCGGCAATTTACCGTATCCGTAAGAATCGGCGATTACCAAAAAAGCCTGGCGCTTACCGGGGAACGTTACTGGGTGCGGGAGGCGGCAGGATGGTCTTTGAGCGAACCCGACCCCATCCTTTCGCTGCCTATCCGTTATGAGTTTGCCTTTGGCGGCAGCGCAGTCGAAGACGACCACACAGGTTATCAGCAGAACGCCATCGGCATCGGCTACTATCCGAAGGCCGAACTCAAAAAAAACGGGTTCAAGCGGACGCTGAAAGCGCATCAAATCTACGACCCCGCACACCCCGTGCGAGATCCGTCCGATAAGGCCGCGCCCGAAGGTTTCGGCTTTATGCCCCGTTATTTCGCACTGCGAGCCAAACATACCGGCACTGCCGATGCGCAATGGATAGCCAACCGTGCCCCGCTACTGCCTGAAGATTTTTCTATGGCTTATTGGAACGGCGCCCATCCCTCGCTGCAGCTTCCCCATCTGAAACCCAACCATATTTACGAACTGACTTTTACCGGCATGGTGCATTCCTTCCAAGCACCCAACCAACGATTTACCGTTGATTTGCCGGTAGAAACCGTGTTCGTCCACGCCCATACGGCAACCAACTCGTCATTGTGCAAAGATATGGTATTGGACACCATCCTCGTCGATGTAGAACAACGCCGCATTGATTGCAGCTACCGCACATCTTTTCCGGAGGAACTGGAAATTGCGGCATGCCAGCTCAGATTCATCGCCCGACACGAACGGGCAGATCAAATCGCAGCCGCTCAAGCCTGTCGGGATTCGCAGGATGAATTTATCCCAATCCCGCCATCTTTGGCAGCACACGCATAAACCATACATAGGTCGTCTGAAACCCTAAGTCCTCATTCATCCCCCTTTCAGACGACCCCATCCCCAACAGGAGCAAGCCGCCATG
>CAUSOO010000034.1:0-24271 GCA_963533245.1 uncultured Neisseria sp. | reverse complement strand
CCTTAGAGAATCGTTCTCTTTGAGCTAAGGCGAGGTAACGCCGTACTGGTTTAAATTTAATCCGCTATAAAAAAGCTGAGTCCTGTCACATACAGAACCCAGCTTTTTATTTAATCCACCAAAGCAGGCTTTTATGAGTGTCCAATATTTTGAAGCCCAGTGTTTTCAGACGACCTCTTTCCTCAGCCGATCAACTGTTTCAACACTTCCGCTTTGGCTTTATCGTAATCCTCTTGGGAAATCAACCCGCCGTCCAAAAGAGATTTGAGTTTCACCAATTTTGCCTGCGGGTCTTCGGAGGCCGTCTGAACGTTTTGCGTGGGTTGTGCTGCTGGTTGCGCCGCGGGCTGCATCATGCCCGCCATCGCGCCAGCCATTGCCTGACCGACGCCTGCGCCCACCCCCAAGCCTGCGCCGATTCCGGCAAGTCCGCCTTCGTTTTGCGCAGCGAGCGGGATGGATTCGGCGGTTTGGTATTGTGTGTAGCGTCCCAAGTCGCCGATGACGCCCATGGAAATTTTCTTATCTAACGCTTCTTGGATGGCGGCAGGCAGGGTAATGCTTTCGACGGTAAAGTTTTCCAGCGTCAAGCCGAGTTTGGCAAATTCCGCGCCGAGCAGTTCACCGATTTTTTGCGACAGCAAAACTTGGTTTGCCGCCATGTCCAAAAACGGAATGCCGGAGCTGCCGAACGCCGCCGCGAGTTGGGTGACGGCGATATTGCGCAACTGGTTTTCCAACTCGACGCCGCTGTATTCTGCCGCTACGCCGCTGACTTCTTTGAAGAATTTTGCCGGATCGCTGATGCGGTAGGCGTACATGCCGAACGAGCGCAACTGCACCGCGCCGAACTCGGCATCACGTACGGTAACGGGTTGCGACGTCCCCCATTTCCGCGCAAGCTGTTGTTTGGTATTGAAAAAGTAAACATCGGATTTAAACGGGGATTCAAAGAGTTTGTCCCAGTTTTTCAGGTTGGTCAGCAGCGGCAGCGTTTGCGTGTTGAGCGTGTAACGACCCGGTCCGAACACGTCGGCGGTTACGCCTTCGTCGACAAACATCGCCATCTGCGCCTCGCGCACGGTCAGGCTCGCGCCGTTTTGGATTTCCTCGTCGGCAATCGGGAAACGCCACATCAGCAGGCTGTCGTCGGGATTCGGCCATTGGATGACGTCGATAAACTGTTTCTTGATAAAGTTGAACATTGCGGTTCCTTATTTTGAAGAATGGGTAACTTATCGGTTGTAGACATGACATAAGGGCAGAAAACGTATGTTTTCTTCAACCGATTATAAAATCAGGTTAAACACCGGCATTCCTAAGAATATCGGCATAGCGTCGGACTGCTTGCCGCCTGTACTTTGTGTACACGGTCAGGTTTGCGCTATTTCGGGGATTTTCGCCGCTAATCGGAAAATGACCATCGGAAAAATCGTCGGATGAAAAATCTGAGCGGTTGATATATCTGCCAAGCGGTAATTGTTGGGTTTTGTTGGGTCATTATAGAATGGTTAGTGCAATTTCTCTAACTTATCATATTGATTCTAACAAAGAAAAGGAATATACATGCAAAAAACCACCCGCTTCTGCTTTGCCGTTTTGACATTGTCTGCCGCCGTCTGCACACAGGCTGCCCGTCCTGTCGAGTTTACCGTGGGTACGGAATATTACAAAGAGAATTATCGGGAATATAAAGACGGCGAGCGCCTTATGCGTCAAAAGGGAAACCTGTGGTCTCTGACAGGCGGCGTCAAATATCGCTTTAACGACCGCCATGCGGCAAAATTAGAAGGACGCTACTCCCGAGGCAAGTCGGATTACACAGGAAGGTATCAGGACGGAAGAGGCAATGTAACGGAATACGGCACTGCCACGTTCAACGGCTCTCCGCGCCGCGTCTATGATGTCCGCGCCTTATATGAATATACGCACCCGATTAACGACCGTGTCAGCCTGACAGCCGGAGCGGGCGTGGGTCACCGCGTTTTGAAAGATTTGGGTTCCCGCGTCGTAGCAAACAATTACGACCGCAAAAACCGGACCACTTATGCGCAAATCAATGCCGGTGTAAACATTGCGCTTCCTGCCGGTTTCGAAGTTTCACCCAATATCGCCTACAACCATTCCCTGAGAGGCCGTCAGCATTCTTATCACGCCCATCAGGACATTGAAATGAAACAGTCGAGCGGACACGGCATCGAAGTCGAAGTACCCGTATCTAAAAAATTCGCCAACGAATCTAAAATAAGCGTCGTTCCGTTTTATCGCGGCTGGAAAGTCAAAAAATCGGATACGGCCCTCGTCTATCTGCCAGACGGGATATATGGTTCCACCGAACCTAAAAACTACACCCATGAAGCTGGTGTAAAAGTACGATATACATTCTGATGCACTGATGGTGCGTTTACCTTTTCAGACGACCTTGCAGACAGGCAGGTCGTCTGAAATTTTTAGTATAGTGGATTAAATTTAAATCAGTACGGCAAGGCGAGGCAACGCCGTACTGATTTAAATTTAATCCACTATATTTATGGAAACACTCAACTGTCCGAACCCAAGAAAACAGAAACATCAGGTCAGACAAGCCGCATTCAAGATGCCGATGGATACGGACACCGCGCCAAACAGCGCGCCGACGGCGACGTTGTTGCCGATGAGTTCCTCCGTTGCGCCTTTAATCATCATCGTGGCGGCGAAATACACCAAAATCTGAATCACCGCCGCTGCGAGACCCCACAGGATAAAATCAACGAAACTGACGCTATGGGCAATGCTGGATGCGAGCGTCAAACAAAATCCAACCAGCGCGCCGCCAAACGACAAGGCGCAGGCAAGATTGCCGTTTTTAATCAGCCGCAATTCTTCCGCAGGCGTAATCCGCAGATACACCGCGCCGAAAACGGCAGTCATCGCCACCCCCGCAAGCATATATTGCAGGTAAAGCAGGTATTGGGGCAGGGAAATACTCACGATAGGGCTTTCTCGGTATTTTGATATAATGGATTATGCCACAACTCTAAGCCATCTGAAATTAAAGGGGGGGCACCGCAAACCGGTCCTTCCTTAAAAAACGGTTTTGGACTCGAAAAACCATACATTCAATACCCAAGGCAGCGCGGCAGGATACGCATTTCGGTTCAAAACATACCGTTTTACACATCAAGCCCCTCCATTGTCGAATCATCCGTTTTTCAGATTTCAGACGACCCTATAAAACGCCCACACCATGACCGCCAACCGCACCCTCATCATCTCCGTCTTCATCGTCGCCAGTTGCGGCCTCGCCTACGAACTCATCATCGCCGCGCTGGCGAGCTATCTTTTGGGCGACAGCATTTTGCAGTTTTCCTCTGTCATCGGACTTTATCTTTTCTCGATGGGCATAGGCGCGCACCTGACCCGCTACATCAAAGACGAAGACGTGTTGCACCGCTTTATCGAAATCGAACTTTTGGTCGGCATCATCGGCGGCATTTCCGCACTGGCCTTGTTCGTCGCCTTCGGGCTTTCCGCCGCCCCGTTCCGCACCCTGCTCTACGCCTTCGTGCTGATTGTCGGCGCGGTCGTCGGCATGGAAATCCCGTTGGTCATGCGCGTGTTAAACCGCAAAGGCGCAGAGTTTAAAGAACTCGTTGCCAAAGTCCTGACCTTCGACTATTTGGGCGCACTCGCCGTTTCCTTGCTCTTCCCACTTCTCCTCGCCCCAAAACTCGGCATGGCGCGTTCCGCCCTCTTGTTCGGCATCCTCAACGCCGCCGTCGCCTACCTGACCGCGCGCGTATTCAAAGCCGAACTGCCCCGCTACCGCGCCATCCGCCTGCGCGCGCTGATTGTCTTGTCCGTCCTCGCCGCCGCCTTCGCCTACGCCGACCGCATCTCCTTCAAGGCCGAACAAAGCTATTTCGGCGACCCCGTCGTCTATCAAAGCCACTCGCCCTACCAGCGGCTCGTCGTAACCCGCTGGAAAGACGACACCCGCCTCTACATCAACGGCAACCTGCAATTCTCATCCCGCGACGAAGCCCGTTACCACGAAGCCCTCGTCCTGCCCGCCATGCAGATGGTTTCCAACGCCTCCCGCATCCTCATCCTCGGCGGCGGCGACGGACTGGCGGCGCGCGAAGTCTTGAAATACCCGCAGGTCAAACACGTTACCCTGGTCGATTTAGACCCCGACATGACCGCCACTTTTAAAACCTCCGCCGCCTTAAGCGCGCTCAACCAAGGCTCGCTGTCCCATCCCAAAATGCACGTCGTCAACGACGATGCCGCCAAATGGCTGGAGGGGTCGTCTGAAAAATTCAACGTCATCATCATCGACCTGCCCGACCCGTCCAATTTCTCATTGGGCAAACTCTACTCCGTCCCCATGTACCGCCTCGTCGCCCGCCATCTTCAGCCGCAGGGTAAAATCGTCGTCCAATCCACCTCGCCCTACTTCGCCCCCAACGCCTACTGGTCGGTCGTCGCCACCCTCGAAGCCGCCGGCCTTTACACCGCGCCCTATCACGTTTACGTCCCCTCCTTCGGCGAATGGGGATTTGTGTTGGCAGGCTTCGATAAGCAATTCCCTGTCCCGCAGAAATTCGACGTTCCTACGCGTTATCTGAACGCCCAAACCGCCGCCGAAATGTTCCGCTTCCCGCCCGACATGGCAAGGCGTAAGGTCGAGCCGAACTATCTGAACAACCAAATCCTCGTCAGCTATTTCGAAAGCGACTGGCGCAACGTAACTCGTTGAGCCGCTTCCCCAAAACAAAGGTCGTCTGAAAAACATTTTCAGACGACCTTTCCATCGCTATGGCTTCACAGGCTTCAAAGTCGGCAAAACCGTATCCCAAATGGCAAGGACTTCGGCTTCGCTGCGCTTCGTCCCGTCTTTTTTCTCCGCGCCAAACTGCATCATGATGCGCGGGTTGCCGCCGTCGCGTTCCCAAAAGAACATATATTTGTTACCGCCCCATTTCACCAATTTTTCCTCGCCCGGCATACCGTTGATGGTGCGTTTGCCTTGGCGGATGGTGCGGGTTAACGCTTTAACCATTGCGCCTTTCCCCAGATTTACCTTACGTTGCAGCAACGTCGGTTCGCCTGCTTTCAACACGTCGCCGTGCATGATTTCCAGACTCATATCGTGTTGTTTGGCAAATTCGACGGTGCTATGGACTTCAAACGGTTTTTTGCCGTCGTCCGCGATAAAACCGCCTATCAGACAAATGCCGTGTTTATTTGGCACTTCAAATTCCTGTCTGGTTTTCAACCCATTGAGGATTTCTTGGCGGAATTTTTTCTCCATGGTGTTTATTGCTTCTTTTTCTTGGGTTTTCCAGTTGGCAGGGGCTTTGCCATGATCAGAAGGAATGCGGAAATAACTACGCACAATATAAGCATCATCATTATCCAGCTTGAAATATAAATCGGCTTCGTAGGGCATACCGCGATCTCGGATAATATGCTCCCATTCAAAATCCCTACGCGTTACCTGCATCATTGCCCGATCCGGAATCAGGGTGCGGGTATCGACGACAATATCGGTTCCATCATAACCATATTGTTTATTCTCATTGATGGTGCTTACGTTTCTTTTCCAGTCGTTAAACATGACCATCACACTCCAGCCGTTATACTTAAGCCATGTACTGCCATGACGGCGTTTGGACGGCAGCCGCAATTGATAGCGGCCGCTGCAATAGGGCTGTTCGGTCCAGTAGGCGGTATCGATGGCGGATTTGGTGACGGTCGGCGAGGTTTCTGCCGATGGGGAAACAGTGGGCGTGCAGGCTGTGGCGGCGAGAATAAGCGACAGCGTAGTCAGACGGATGGACATAAATAAGCTCCGTGATTGAATAGGGGTCGTCTGAAAGTATAGTTTATTCAGACGACCTTTGTCATAAAACGGGCTTGGCGGTATTTATTCAACATAAACGGAAAAATAAGAGGTATAGTGGATTAACTTTAAACCAGTACGGCGTTGCCTCGCCTTAGCTCAAAGAGAACGATTCTCTAAGGTGCTGAAGCACCAAGTGAATCGGTTCCGTACTGTCTGTACTGTCTGCGGCTTCGTCGCCTTGTCCTGATTTACATTTAATCCACTATAAATGAATCCGACTTGTGCTGAACCGCGTGTTTGTTTTGATCCAATACTGAGAACATGGCAAAACCAACAAAAATCCTGATTGATCAAAATGTTGGCTTCTAATATGAGTTTTCGACAGGCAAAAAAATAACCGCTGATAAGCGGTTTATTGTGGTGCCCAGGGTCGGACTCGAACCGACACACCTTGCGGCGGGGGATTTTGAGTCCCCTGCGTCTACCAATTTCGCCACCTGGGCTGGTGAAGAAGTCGCTATTATAGCGGCGTATTCGGGCTTGTAAAGCAAAATCTTGCCCTGTTTGCAGACATATTGCTTATATTTTTGATTTTTAAAAACATTAAATTCATTTTATTTTGTTCCCGACGCGCCCTACTCTTTCCACTTATATCAAACATCATTCATTTTCAGCCGAAAAACGGCATAAACCGCTATATTAAATGTTGCAAACGCGCTAAGATGGCAGCGTTCGTTTCATTTTTTTATTTTCAGACGACGTTCACACACCATATCCGCATTGGAGAATTTTTATGATGCCTACTGCAATCCGTACCGCCATTTTGGGCGCATTCGCCCTTGCCACACTTGCCGCCTGCAAACCAGAAGCCAAAACGCCGGAACAAAATCCTGCGCCTGCTTCAGCCGCTTCTTCAACAGCGGCTCCGGCCGAACAGCCTGCTTCCGCTCCCGCCGCATCCTCACCTGCCGCTACCGCGCCCGCACCGCAAGCGCCCGGAACGGATATGCGTAAAGAAGACATCGGCGGCGATTTCACACTGACCGACGGCGACGGCAAGCCGTTCAGCTTAAGCAGCCTGAAAGGCAAAGTCGTGATTCTGTCCTTCGGTTATACGCACTGCCCCGACGTTTGTCCGACCGAATTGCTGACTTACAGCGACACATTGAAACAGTTGGGCGATCAGGCGAAAGATGTGAAAGTGGTGTTCGTCAGCATCGACCCCGAGCGCGACACGCCCGCAGTCATCGGCAAATACGTCAAACAGTTCAATCCTGAATTTATCGGCCTGACTGCGACAGGGGACCAAAGCCTGCCGGTTATCAAACAGCAATACCGCGTGGTGTCCTCCAAAGTCAATCAAAAAGAAGACAGCGAAAACTATTTGGTTGACCACTCTTCCGGCGCGTATCTGATTGATAAAACCGGCGAAGTGGCGATTTTCTCGCGTTACGGCAGCGAGCCGGCAACCATTGCCGCCGACATCAAAAAACTGCTTTGATCCGCATGGGGTCGTCTGAATGCCGGTCGCGGTTTTCAGACGACCTTTTTCCCATCTGAAACATATAGTGGAGAAAGTCAGACTGCCTGTTTGGTACGGGTTCAAAGTCTGACAGCATAACAACAATGACTGAAAACACGCTGACCATCGCCCTGTCCAAAGGGCGCATCTTTGAAGAAACGCTGCCGCTTTTGGCAGCGGCGGGCATTGTTCCCGCCGAAGCGCCCGAAAAATCGCGCAAGCTGATTATCGGCACCAACCATGAAAACATCCGCCTCGTCATCGTCCGCGCCACCGACGTGCCGACTTACGTCCAATACGGCGCGGCAGACTTCGGCATCGCGGGCAAAGACGTTTTAATCGAACACGGCGGAAGCGGGCTTTACCAGCCGCTGGATTTGCACATCGCCGAATGCCGCATGATGGTCGCCGTGCGCAAAGGTTTCGACTACGCTGCCGCCTCGCAGCCCGGCAGCCGCCTGCGTATCGCGACGAAATACCCCAACATCGCCGCCGAGCATTTCGCCGGCAAAGGCGTCCACGTCGACATCATCAAACTCTACGGCTCGATGGAGCTTGCGCCGCTGGTCGGTTTGAGCGACGCCATCGTCGATTTGGTCTCCACCGGCAACACGCTTAAGGCGAACGGCTTGGAAGCGGTCGAACACGTTGTCGATATTTCCAGCCGTCTGGTGGTCAACAAAGCCGCATTGAAAACGAAACACGCGCTGCTGGAGCCGATTATTCAGGCGTTCGGCAGCGCAGCGAAGGCGGAGTGAGCGTTCATTTGAATGAAGATGCGTTTTCAGACGACCCTAGCCGTTTCCGCCGACAGGTCGTCTGAAAATATCACCGGCAGTAAACTGTATAGGAGGATTTAAAATGGTTGCAAAAATAAAAAAATTTTCAGATTCAACCCTTTCCGTTTTGAATAACGGCGAGCGTCGGTTTTACGTCTATTGCCTGACCGACCTGAAAAAAGACAAAATCCTCTACATCGGCAAAGGCTGCGGTAATCGTATCTTCGAACATGAATGGGTTGCCAGCCGTTCACAAGATCCAGTCTCCGGCGAGATTGTCGATCGGAAACTCAAAGCCATTGCCAAATGCAAAAAACTCGGCCGCTATATCATCAGCTATCATCTGACTGAAGCAGAAGCGCTAGCCGCCGAATCTGCCTTAATTCATTTTGTTAAATCTGTCTTGGGTAAAAAACTCAAAAATAAAATTGCTGGACATGGTCCGGGTGGTATTAGCGTAGAAAAACTGGATCGCCGCTTTGGATTCTCCCCTCTCCCACTTGATGAGATCAACTCCAACGAGCTAATTCTCGCCATCAAAATCCACAATGCTTTCGATTTAGACACTGACGAAGAATCGGACTACAGCTTCGACAACCAAGACGATGCCAACCTCAAATCGCGCACGTTGGGCAACTGGGTTATCGGCAAAGACGTTGCTTCAAAAGTGAAATACGTTATCGGTGTTCATACCGGCCTGCAAAACGCCGTTGTCAGCGCGTACGAAGTGGACGGTTTCGAAACGCTTGAAGAAACCAAAAACGGCAGAAAACAAACCCGTTACCGTTTCCATACTACCTCTCGTAGCGAAGAGGTATTAGCCAAACTCGGCCTGCAACAAAAATGCCTGCCCGAATTGAAGTTTGGTAGCGGAGGAGAAAAAGCGTATATCAGACCCAAAACCGAGACAGAGACTGAACAAGAAAATATTCAGACGACCCCAAGTCCCAAAATAACAACGGAGAATCCCAAATCATGAAAAAACTCAACACCCAATCGCCCGATTTCCAAGCCGAACTCAAAGCCCTGCTGGCTTTTGAAACCGCGCAGAATCCCGAAATCGACCGCATCGTCGCCGACATCTGCACCGATGTGCAAAAGCGCGGCGATGCGGCGCTCATCGAATACACCAACCGCTTCGACGGCACGTCCGCCCAAACCATAGCCGACCTCATTCTGACGCAAAACGATTTGCAGGCCGCGTTTGAGCGTTTGCAGCCCGAAATTCAAACCGCCTTGAAAACCGCCGCCGCACGGGTCGAAAGCTACCACCAACGCCAAAAAATGGAATCGTGGACGTACGAAGACGAAGACGGCACGCTCTTGGGACAACAGATTACACCGCTCGACCGCGTCGGCATTTACGTCCCCGGCGGCAAAGCGGCGTATCCGAGTTCCGTCATCATGAACGCCATGCCCGCCCATGTCGCAGGCGTGAAAGAAATCATCATGGTCGTCCCCACGCCCAAAGGCGAACGCAACGACATCGTACTTGCCGCCGCCTTCGTCGCGGGCGTCACCAAAGCCTTCACCGTCGGCGGCGCGCAAGCGGTTGCCGCCCTCGCCTACGGTACCGAGTCCGTACCGCAGGTCGATAAAATTACCGGTCCGGGCAACGCCTTCGTCGCCGCCGCCAAACGGCGCGTGTTCGGCGTAGTCGGCATCGACATGGTGGCGGGGCCGTCTGAAATCCTCGTCATCGCCGACGGCACCACGCCCGCCGACTGGGTGGCGATGGATTTGTTCAGCCAAGCCGAACACGACGAAATCGCCCAAGCCATCCTCATCGGCACGTCGCAGCCCTATCTCGACGAAGTCCAAGCCGCCATGAACCGCCTCATAGCAACCATGCCCCGCCGCGACATCATCGAAGCCTCGCTCGGCAACAGGGGCGCAATGATACTCGCCAAAGACTTGGACGAAGCCTGCGAAATCGCCAACTATATTTCCCCCGAACACTTGGAATTGTCGGTAGAAAATCCGCAGGAATGGGCGAAAAAAATCCGCCACGCCGGCGCGATTTTCATGGGACGCTACACCAGCGAAAGCCTCGGCGACTACTGCGCCGGCCCCAACCATGTCCTGCCCACCAGCCGCACCGCCCGCTTCTCCTCGCCGCTGGGCACTTACGACTTCCAAAAACGCTCCAGCCTGATCCAAGTCTCCGAACAAGGCGCGCAGCAACTGGGCAAAACCGCCAGCGTGTTGGCACACGGCGAAAGCCTGACCGCTCACGCGCGCTCAGCGGAATTCAGGTTGAAAGACTGATTCGGCCACATCAACCATCCATCAAACAGCAAAGGTCGTCTGAAAACCTGTTTTTAGGGTTTTCAGACGACCTCTATTAAAAGAAACATCATGAAACAAGCCATTCAAGAAAAACTCACCCACATCGCCCATACCGAACCGCTGCATTTCCTGCTGGCGGTAGAGAGCGGCAGCCGCGCATGGGGCTTTGCCTCGCCCGACAGCGATTACGACGTACGTGCCATTTATATCCGCCCGCAGCCATATTATCTGCAAATCGACGAGGCGAAAGACACGTTTGAATTTATCGAAAACCAATGGTTTGACGTCGGCGGCTGGGACATCCGCAAAGCGTTGCGCCTGCTGCGGAAAAGCAATGCCGTGCTGCTCGAATGGCTGCGTTCGCCGATGGTTTATACGCAGGACGATGATTTCATCCGCCGTCTGAACGCGCTTGCGCCGCAATACGTCCAAGCCGCCGCGCTGCTGCACCATTATCGCGGCATCGCGGGCAACGCTTTGAAAGCCATGGATTTGGCGCACCCCGTCAAACTGAAAAAATGGTTTTACGTCCTGCGCCCACTGCTCGCGGCACGGTGGGCAGTCAAGCAAGGCGGCATCCCGCCGATGACGCTGGCGGAACTGATGAGCGAATGGCAAACGGACTGCGCCGCCCAAATCGCCGATTTGGTGGCCATCAAGGCGGAACAGGATGAAAGTTACCTGCATACGCTGCCGCCCAAATTGCAACGATTGACCATTGATTTATATAACGAAGTTTCCGAATTATCCGCCCCTGCCGCCCAAGCCGCCGACAGCGCGCCGCTGAATGAATTGTTCCGCGAAACTTTGGCGGCGGTTTATCCGTAAAACCAAAAGCAGTCTGCAACCTCCCCCTCTTTTTTGTTTTAGAGAAAACACCATGAATATCAAAATATTACTAATTTCTGCATTATTCCTGTCCGGTACTGCCTTTTCCGCACCCATCGACAAAGACACCTTGTTTTATTGCCAATTCAACAACGGCAAACAAGTCCGCATTGAGCAGCATGGCGACAAAATCCGCTACCGCTTCGGCAAAAATCTTGCACGCCCCGAATTGGCGTTCGAGCAGCCTGCAAACCAAGTTTTCCGAAACTATTTGACACCGCTTTTGGACGACAACCAACGCGGAGAAATTATCGAAATCTATCTGCGTAACGGCAGCGCATCCTACGTAGCTACCGTAACCAGCACCATCGGCAAATCCGAATACACCTTGTCCGCCGAAAATGCAGACACAAAACACATCATGACCTGCAAAGAACGCGGCGCATTCGTCAATTTGCGCATGGCGCTGGACTTGATGCCCGTACTGCTCGATACCTATTGAATAATTGCCGAAACCATTTAGGCAGGTGCAGCGGGCAGGTATGGCCGGCACGTTTTCAGGCAGCCATTTCCCTTTTTCCGGCCGTCTGAAAAACCGCAAGTCGGATTACCAAATCCGACACACACCAAAGGCAGCCTGAACGTGCAGGCTGCTTTTCAATGCCCAACCACCTCACAAAAGGTCGTCTGAAAATGCTCACCATCGAAGACTTGCGCACACAAAACCTGCTTCTGCTCGAAGCCGTTTCCGGCAGCCGTGCCTACGGTTTGGCGACGCCTGAATCCGATACCGACATCAAAGGCGTGTTTTACCTGCCCAAATCCATGTTTTACGGCATGGAATACATCCCGCAAATCAGCAACGAAACCAACGACATCGTTTATTACGAACTGGGGCGGTTTATCGAGCTTTTGCTGCAAAGCAACCCGAACACGCTGGAGCTGCTCGCCTCGCCGCCCGACTGCGTGCGCTACCGTTCGCCGCTGATGGACGCGTTCAAAACCGAATGGTTTGTGTCCAAAGCCTGCCGCCAGAGTTTCGCCGGATATGCCTACGGGCAAATCAAAAAAGCACGCGGGCTGAACAAGAAAATCAGCAACCCGATGTCGTCTGAAAAGAAAAGCGTGCTCGATTTCTGCCACATCGTAGAAGGCGCGCAAACCGTACCGCTGCGACACTGGCTTTCGCAACGCGGTATGGAGCAGCGGCGCGTCGGTTTGGTCAAAATCGCCCACGCCCGCGAACTCTACGCCCTGTTTTACGACCCCGACGGTACGCTCGGCTACCACGGCATCGCGCTCAAACCCGAAGCCACCAACCTCTCCCTCAGCTCCGTTCCCGAAGGCGAAACCCCGCTTGCCTACCTCTCCTTCAACCAAGACGGATACAGCAGCTACTGCCGCGAATACACCTCCTATCAGCAATGGCTGGCGGAACGTAACGAAACGCGCTACCAAGGCACGCAGGCACACGGACAGGGCTACGACGCCAAAAACATGATGCACACCTTCCGCCTGCTCGAAACCGCCCGCGACATCGCCCGCCACGGCGAAATCCGCCCGCGCCGCCCCAACCGCGACGAACTGCTCGCCATCAAACGCGGCGAATCCTCCTACGAAGCACTGCTGGAAAAAGCGGAACGGCTGATGGCGGAAGTGGAAACAGCGTTTGAGGCTGCCGACCTGCCCGAAACGGTAAATGCTGCTTCAGCGTTGGCGGCGTTGGTTTCAGTCAGGGAAAGCATTTACGGCTAGACGGCGAAAGGTCGTCTGAAAATGGGAACGGCAAGATTTATCGTGAATGGACTTTAAAAAATCGCTCCATGTGAACTAAACATCAGCCCCATAAACAAAAAGGTCGTCTGAAAATCTGTTTTCAGACGACCTCTATCTTTTTTAAAACTCAATAATCTGCTTCAAATCAATCCGCTTCCAAAACCACTTTCATGGCTTGGTTTTCGGCGGCGTGTTTGAACACGTCGTAGGCTTTTTCCAATTCGCTGAATTTGAAACGGTGGGTCAGCATTTTGGTGTAATCGACGGAGCTGCTGGAAATGGCCTTCATCAGCATTTCGGTGGTATTGGCGTTTACCAGGCCGGTTGTAATGGCGAGGTTTTTAATCCACAGTTTTTCAAGTTTGAAATCAACGGATTGACCGTGTACGCCGACGACGGCGATATGACCGCCCGGTTTGACGATGTCTTGGCACATATTCCATGTAGCGGGGATACCGACGGCTTCAATCGCGCAGTCCACGCCGTCGTCGCCGACGATGGCAAAGACTTGTTTGGATACGTCGCCTGAAGCGGGGCTGACGGTATGGGTTGCGCCCAGTTCTTTCGCCAGTTTCAAACGGTTTTCGTCCATATCGCAGACGATGATGGCGGCGGGGCTGTACAGTTGGGCGGTCAGCAAGGCTGACATACCGACAGGTCCTGCGCCAGCGATGAAGACGGTGTCGCCGGGTTTGACATCGCCATATTGCACGCCGATTTCGTGGGCGGTCGGCAAGGCGTCGCTCAACAGCAGGGCGACTTCTTCATTGACATTGTCAGGCAGCGGAACAAGGCTGTTGTCGGCATAAGGCGTGCGGACGTATTCGGCTTGCGTGCCATCGATCATGTAGCCCAAAATCCAGCCGCCGTTGCGGCAATGTGAATAGAGTTGGATTTTACAGTTGTCGCAAGTACAGCATTTGCTGACGCATGAAATAATGACTTTATCACCGACTTTGATGTTTTTTACAGCCTCGCCGACTTCTTCTACAATACCGATGCCTTCATGGCCAAGAATACGGCCGTCGGCGACTTCGGGATTTTTGCCTTTCCAAATACCCAAGTCGGTACCGCAAATCGTGGTTTTGACGATTTTCACCACCGCATCGGTCGGATCGATAATCTGCGGACGGGGTTTTTCTTCAAAACGGATGTCGTTTGCGCCGTGATAAACCATTGCTTTCATGCTGATACTCCTTGCTTGTTGATAAATAATTTCAATACTGCAATAAAGTCTCTTTATATAAGTTATATACCCCTACAAAAAATAAGTCAATAAGAATTATTTTCACGATGTTATACCATAACATTTTGTTTTCAATATAAATAAAACCACTGATTGATATTAATGAACACACCCACTCCCTTCTCCGAACGGCTCATCCGCTGGCAAAAACAATACGGCAGGCACCACCTCCCTTGGCAGGTCAAAAACCCTTATTGTGTCTGGCTTTCCGAAATCATGCTCCAGCAGACGCAGGTTGCCACCGTGTTGGACTACTATCCGCGTTTCTTGGAAAAATTCCCGACCGTACAGGCACTTGCCGCCGCGCCGCAAGACGAAGTGTTGTCGCTGTGGGCGGGCTTGGGCTATTACAGCCGCGCGCGCAATCTGCACAAAGCCGCGCAACAAGTCGTCGAACAATTCGGCGGCACGTTTCCGTCGGAGCGTAAAGACTTGGAAACCCTCTGCGGCGTAGGCAGAAGCACCGCCGCCGCTATTTGCGCCTTTGCCTTCAACCGCCGCGAAACCATTTTGGACGGCAACGTCAAACGCGTACTCTGCCGCGTGTTCGCCCGCGACGGCAATCCGCAGGACAAAAAATTTGAAAACTCGCTCTGGACGCTTGCCGAAAGCCTGCTGCCGTCTGAAAACGCCGATATGCCTGCCTACACGCAAGGCTTGATGGACTTGGGCGCAACCGTGTGCAAACGGACAAAACCCTTGTGCCATCAATGCCCGATGGCGGACATCTGCGAAGCGAAAAAGCAAAACCGCATCGCCGAGCTGCCGCGCAAAAAAACCGCCCCCGAAGTGCAAACCCTGCCGCTTTACTGGCTGATTGTCCGCAACCAAGACGGCGAAATCCTGCTGGAAAAACGCCCCGCCAAAGGCATTTGGGGCGGGCTGTATTGCGTGCCGTGTTTTGAAAAATTAGACGAAACATACGATTGCGCCGAGAAGCTCGGCATTTTTTCAGACGACCTTTCCGAGCAACCCGCCCTTACCCACCGCCTGACGCATCGTTTATTGATGATTACGCCGTTTGAAGCGCAAATCAGTTCGCCAGACACGCTGCCCCGTTCTGAAAACGCATCAAAAGATAACCGCTTCTGGGTGAAACCCGAAAATCTGGCGGATTACGGTTTGCCCAAACCGCTGGCAGATTATTTGAAACAACGGCAGCAGGCATTGTTTTAAAAATGCTTGAAAATCAGACACACAGCATCCAACTCTAAAACACAATAAACATACCCGCGCGTTATACAAACCCGCCCGCCCCCTGTCAGGAATCCCATGCACACCTTCCCCCTGCTTACCCAACAGTTCGTCGAACTCCCACCGTTTTTCTATTCCCGCGTTTCTCCCGAGCCGCTGACCGCGCCCTACTGGGTCGCCTTCAACACCGATTTGGCGGCAGAGTTGAATCTGGATACAGATTTTCAGACGACCGCCAACCTTGCCTACCTCAGCGGCAACGCCCCGCAATATGCGCCCGCGCCCATTGCCAGTGTTTACAGCGGCCATCAGTTCGGCGTCTATACCCCGCGCCTTGGCGACGGGCGCGCGATCTTGATTGGCGATTCCGTCGATGCCGCGGGACAACGCCAAGAGTGGCAGCTCAAAGGCGCAGGCAAAACGCCCTATTCCCGCTTTGCCGACGGGCGCGCCGTCTTGCGCTCCTCCATCCGCGAATACCTCTGTTCCGAAGCCATGCACGGTCTCGGCATCCCCACGACCCGCGCCCTCGCCCTGTGCGGCAGCGACGACCCCGTTTATCGGGAAACCGTCGAAACCGCCGCCGTCCTGACCCGCATCGCCCCGAGCTTTTTGCGTTTCGGCCATTTCGAATACTTCTATTACACCGGCCGCGAAGCCGAAATCCAACAACTTGCCGACTACCTCATCCGGCATTACTACCCCGACTGCCGAGATGCCGACAATCCCTATGCCACCCTGTTGGAACAAATCCGCAACCGCACCGCCGATACCGTCGCCGCATGGCAAAGCGTCGGCTTCTGCCACGGCGTGATGAATACCGACAACATGTCTGCATTGGGGCTGACCATAGACTACGGCCCTTTCGGTTTCCTCGACGACTACGACCGCCGCCACGTCTGCAACCACTCCGACACCCAAGGCCGCTACGCCTACAATGCCCAGCCCTTCGTCGCACATTGGAATTTCTCCGCCCTCGCCTCCTGCTTCGACACGCTCGTCCCACACGACACCCTCGAGCAACTCATCGACGGCTGGACAGAAGTTTTTCAGACGACCTATTTAGAGAAAATGCGCCGCAAACTCGGTTTGCAGCAAGCAGACAAGAGAGACGACGAAAGCCTTATCGCCGACCTCTTCGCCGCCCTGCAAGACCAAAAAACCGACTTCACCCTGTTTTTCAGGAACCTGTCCGAAGTCAGCAATACACACGGCGAACCCCTCCCGCCCAAACTCGAACAAACCTTCAAAAACGGCGTTCCGCCCGCCTTCATCCGCTGGCTCGGACGCTACCGCCAACGCCTGCGCGCCGAAAACAGCAATCCCGCCGAACGCGCAATACGCATGAACCTGACCAACCCGCTCTACATCCTGCGCAACTACCTTGCCGAACAGGCCATCGCCCAAGCCCGAAACGGCGACTACCGCGAAATCGAACGCCTGCGCCGCTGCCTCGCCCGTCCCTTTGACGAACAGGCAGAGTTCGCCGACCTTGCCGAACCGCCGCCCGAAGGCAGCATTCCGGTTTGCGTCAGTTGCTCAAGTTAGACGTTGAAGAAGACAGACAAAAAGGTCGTCTGAAAATATTCAGACGACCTTGACCGTAAAGAACGATATCAACAAAAATACGCCCATGCCCCATTTAAACGGCGGCACATCTTTTGCAACCAACCAAACAGACCGCCCCAAAAGGAAAACAGATGAAAAACATCCGCATCAAAATCTGCGGCATCACCCGCCCCGAAGACGCCCGAAAAGCTGCCGAGCTGGGCGTCGATGCCATCGGTTTGGTTTTTTACGCCGCCAGCAAACGCGCCGTCACGCCCGAACAGGCAAAAAAAATCGTGGCAGCCCTTCCCCCTTTCGTCTCCGTCGTTGCCTTATTCGTCAATGAAACAGCAGAAACCATCCGCGAAACCCTCCGGCAAGTACCCATCGACATCATCCAATTTCACGGCGACGAAGACGATGAATTTTGCCGTCAGTTTGACCGCCCCTATCTCAAAGCCATACGCGTCCAATCCGCTTCAGACATCGAAGCCGCACAAACCCGATTCCCCAACGCCCGCGCCCTGCTGTTTGATGCCTACCATCCCAACGAATACGGCGGCACAGGTCTGAGCTTCGACTGGACGCTGCTACCGGACAATCTGACCAAACCTTGGATTCTGGCAGGCGGCTTGACTCCGCAAAATATTGCAGCAGCCATCCAAACCAGCAATGCCGCGGCAGTCGATGTTTCAGGCGGAGTAGAAAGTGCCGGCGGCATCAAAGACGAAGCCAAAATGGCTGCCTTCATCCAAGCCGTCCGCGCCATTCGGTAAACCTTTTGGTCACAAAAAGCGTTGGTGCATTTTATGCCGTTTTATATGGAACAGGCATCCTGTATCTTATACAACACACAATTTACCCATTGATTTATATAGATTTTAAAAAGAACAGGGCGATTACCTGACATTTGGCAATCAGAAAATCCGCCGTTTTCTCAAAAAATAGAAAATTTTTGCATATAAAAATTTGACAAAACGATGCCTTTCGTAGATAATAACGCCCGTTGAGTTGCTTGATGCAGCTTGATTTTTCTCCTCTATTTCTCCTTTGTAGACTTGGCGCATATCCCAAACGATATGCGCATTTTTTTTATCTTAATATTCCAAGTTTAAAATAAAATCAAATAAAACAAGATATTCCCATCTACTTCAATTCTCACGCACACAAAAATCCATCTTTAAAAAACGTATCATCCTCAATAAAAAATTAACAAACACCCACCGTTTACCCTCCCCTGTCAAAGCAAAAATAATGGTTGCAAAGCGTGTTTCCTCTTTTCCCTCCTCCGTTGATTTGAAATACCGATAAAAAAGGTCGTCTGAAACAGAAAATCCGTTTTCAGACGACCTTTTAAAATCATTCGGTATTATTCGGCGTTATTTTGTGCCACTTCTTCAGTTTCGGCAGCTGCGCCGACTTGCTCGGCTTCTACTGCATCAGTTTTCGCTGCCTGTTTGGCCGCTTGGCGCTCGGCTTGTTCTGCCAAAGCCTGCTGGACAAACGGATGCTGTTGGGCGATGGCTTGTTCTTCCGCGCTGACTTCGCCTTTGAAGCGGTTGTTCAAATCAAAACGTTTTCCACCGCGCGCCAGGGCTTTGAGGTAGCGGGGGCGGCGGCAATGGTTGGCGAGGACGCGGGCGATCAGGGCAGGGTCGTATTGGGGCAGCGCGGCAACAAGGTCTTGGTCGATGCCGACGGCCAGCGGTTTGAATCGTTTAAAGACGTCGTATTTGCCGTAGATGTGGTCGGCAATCATGTCGGTCTGTTTTTTCTTGCTCATGGTTTGGACGGCGGATTTCAAAGCTGCGCCCAAAGCGGTTTCTTGTGTCATGTCGTTTGTATTCCTCTAAAATAAAGCCGTGCGTTTCGCTATGGCACGGTAATGGCGGTATTTTAGTATAAAGCCTGTGTTTTGGCTAAGTTTTTTTTGCGAATGTTCGATTGTAAATGTTTATTTGCGGACAAGCCGGCACACTTATCTCAATAGGCGTTGAGAAGGGTCGTCTGAAAATGTTCGGCACAATCCGTCATGTTTGTTTTCAGACGACCTCTTTCGATTTTATCCGCACTATTTGGCAATATCGGGCGTATCGACAACTACGTCGGCATTTTGCGCGCGATGGCGCAAGGCGTGGTCAATGAGCACCAGTGCCAGCATGGCTTCGGCGATGGGGGCGGCGCGCAGGCCGACGCAGGGGTCGTGTCTGCCGTGGGTGGCGAGTTCGACGGGGTTGCCGTTGATGTCGATGCTGCGGCGCGGGGTGGCGATGGAGCTGGTGGGCTTGATGGCGATGTTGACGTGGATGTCTTGTCCGGTGCTGATGCCGCCGAGGATGCCGCCTGAGTGGTTCGACAGGAAGCCTTGCGGGGTGAGTTCGTCGCCGTGTTCGCTGCCGCGTTGGACGACGCTGCCGAAGCCCGCGCCGATTTCCACGCCTTTGACGGCGTTGATGCCCATCATGGCGTAGGCGATTTCGGCATCGAGGCGGTCGAAGACAGGTTCGCCCAAGCCGACGGGGACGTTGACCGCTTCGATATGCAGTTTCGCGCCGACGGAATCCAACGATTTGCGCACGCTGTCCATATAGTTTTCCAGCTCGGCAATTTGGCTTTGGTTGGCGGCGAAGAAGGGATTTTGGGAAATGTGTTCGTAACCTTCAAACTGAATTTCTTTTTCGCCGACTTGGGTCACGTAGGCGGTGATTTCTGTGCCGAATTTTTCTTTCAGCCATTTTTTGGCAACGGCTCCGGCGGCAACGCGGGCGGCGGTTTCTCGGGCGGAGCTTCTGCCGCCGCCGCGGTAATCGCGCGTGCCGTATTTGTGCCAGTAGGTATAGTCGGCATGGCCTGGACGGAAGCTGGTGGCGATGTTGCCGTAGTCTTTGCTGCGTTGGTCGGTATTGCGGATTAAGAGGGCGATGGGTGTGCCGGTGGTTTTGCCCTCGAAGACGCCGGAGAGGATTTCGACTTGATCTGCTTCGCGGCGTTGGGTAACGTGGCGGCTGGTGCCGGGTTTGCGCCGGTCAAGGTCGGCTTGGATGTCTGATTCGGTCAATGCCAGCCCGGGCGGGCAGCCGTCGATGATGCAGCCCAAACCTGCGCCGTGGCTTTCGCCGAAGGTGGTAACGGTGAAGAGTTGTCCGAAAGTGTTGCCTGCCATGTTTTTCCTCTATCGGTCATATGCTGAAAGATGACGGATTTTAGCATACAAAGGTCGTCTGAAACGCTTTCGGGGGGGGGAAATCCTACCTGAGGTATGCCTTCTGTTATCGAATCAAATCCCAAGCAAATTTGCCTATGGTCAGACACAGCAACACCATAAATCCGTAACGCAGAAACTGAGTTCCGCCGCGTATCGCCAATTTCGCGCCGACCACGCCGCCGCACAAATTCGCCAGCGCAAGCGGGATTGCCCACGTCCAAACGACGTGCCCTTGCGGGATGAAAAATGTCAGCGCGGCGAGATTGGTGGTCGAGTTGATGACTTTGCCCGATGCGTTTGCCGTCAAAAAATCGTAGCCGTAAAAACGGACGAACACGAAAGCCAAAAGGCTGCCCGTCCCCGGCCCGAAAATCCCGTCGTAAAAGCCGATTAATGCGCCGAAAAACAAGCCCCACAAGGTTTCGCGGCGCGTCAGCTTTTCAGTGCGCACCGTTTGTCCCAAATCTTTTTTGATAAAGGTATAAACACACATGGCAATCATGATGACCAGCATCGCCGGTTTCATGTATTGCACGGGGAAAAAGACCACGGCTTTCGCGCCCAGATAGGAAGCGGCAAACGCCAGCACGGCTGCGGGCAGCAGCATTTTCCACGGTACGGGGATTCTGCGCAGATATTGCCCCGTGGCAGTAACCGTTCCGCAGCATGAGGCAAACTTATTCACGCCCATCACCGAAGCCACAGGCGTGGAAGTTGGCAGCAAGTTGAACAGTCCGGGGATTTGCAACAATCCGCCGCCACCAACCGCCGCGTCCATCAGTCCGGCGCAAAATCCGGTGAGCAGTAAGAGGTAGAAAAAGGAATCTACGGGCATAGTCCCTCCCTTGAAAAAGTCGCCTTATCGGTGTCGCGCGATTGTGGCGGAATGCTATCTGAAACAGGCGGTATTTTAACTGAAACCCATCTGCACTGTATTACCGCCTATCCCGTTTCAGACGACCTTTTCTTTTAGATTCAGTGACTCACATTGCGGAAGAGGCATTCCTCCATTAGAATCCGTCCTTCCTTGTTTTCCCGCCTATTAAGGTACTACGACTACGGACAAAACCGTTTTCAGACGACCTGTTTGACCCGATACCGCAAAAGCGCAATACCATTGACCACTGACTGACTTTCTTTTCAGTCGCTTTAAAGCTATAGTGGGTCAACTTAAAACAAGGGCGGCTTTGCCCTGCCCTACGTTTTATCCATCCGCCTAAAATGATGCGTTTCAGCTCAGTTGAAAGAAACTCCGCGATGAAAGAATTAGACAAAACCGACCTGAAAATCCTGAAAATTCTTCAGCAAAATGCCCGCACACCCATGACGGAGTTGGCAGAAAAAGTCGGATTATCCACCACTCCGGTTACCGAACGCGTCCGCCGCCTTGAGCGCGACAATTTCATTACCGGCTATCATGCCCGCCTCAACCCGCACCAACTCGGGCAAAGCCTGCTGGTCTTTGTCGAGCTGAAGCTGCGTTCCAAATCGGGCAATATTTTTGAAGATTTCCGCCGCGAAATCATGCGGATTCCGCAAATTTTGGAATGCCACCTCGTATCCGGCGAATACGATTATCTGATTAAAGTCCGCCTGCCCAATATGGCGGCTTATCGGGATATGTTGGGCAATATCCTGCTGCACCTGCCTGCGGCAGCGGAAAGCCGCAGCTATGTCGTTATGGAAGAGGTCAAAGAAACGGCAGTGTTAGATTTAGAGTGATTTAACTACATTAAAAAAGGTCGTCTGAAAGTTTATAACGTTCAGACGACCTTTTTTCAAAATACCTTTTATACCCACGATAGAAACACTATCAACCAAGATGCTTTGACAGCTTCAAATCCATCCCTTCCCCATCAAACCCAAGCATTTCCCTACCAAACCCACAAACAAAAAAAATGCACACATTCAATTGAATGTGTGCCAAGTCTACAAAGGAGAAATAGAGGAGAAACTATTAACTGACTACTCGAACCAGCTAACGAATCGGATTATCCATGAAAATAAAATTTTAGGCAAGTATTTTTCTTGTAAAGTTTCTAAATTAATTCATTGTAATATTTAAGCTGTAACTCTATTTCATTAATCTTAGTACGCCACATCCAAATAAAAGTCACCCGCTGCAAACCGAATACCAAACCGGCATCAGCAGCTTCCAAGCCTGCCCGCCGAATCAATGTTAAAATACTCGTCCCTGTCATTCATGAGCAAAACACATTATGACCGCCGCCATCGAACACGTCCAAGCTGCCGCCTTTGATTTGGACGGCACATTATGCGATTCCGTCCCCGACCTTGCCGCCGCAGCCGAAGCCATGCGCGAATATCTCGGCATGGAGCCGCTACCCGCCAAAACAGTAGAAAGCTATGTCGGCGACGGCATCGGCAAACTCGTCCACCGCGTCATCACCAACGACCGCGACCAAGAAGCCGCGCCCGATTTATGGGAAAAAGGTTTCGTGTTCTACATGAAATACTACCGCGACCACTTGAGCGACTTTACTCGCCCCTACCCCGAAACCGAAGCCGGACTGGCATTGCTCAAATCACTGGGCATCCCGCTGGTGGTCATCACCAATAAAAACGAAATCCTCGCCGCCGAACTCTTAAAACAGCTCGGACTCGCCGACTACTTCAGCCTGATTCTCGGCGGCGACAGTCTACCCCAAAAAAAACCCAGCCCGCTGCCGCTGCAACACGCCGCCGAAGTCTTGGACATTGATCCCGCCAATATGATCATGGTCGGCGACTCCCGCAACGACATCATCGCCGCCAAAACCGCCGGCTGCCTCAGCGTCGGCGTCACCTTCGGCTACGGCGACATGACTCTGCTCTCGCAAGACAAAGCGACCAAACCCGATTGGATTATCGGCTCGCTACCCGAAATTTATGAAAACCTGCGACCGAAAAAAGCGGAAGACGACGAGTAATCAGTATCCTTGTTTTCAGACGACCTTTATTTCCGTTTCAAAGGTCGTCTGAAAATAGAGCCGTGGAAATAAAAAGATTCGTCATTATCGAACAAAGAGAATGACGGAATGAAAGTTGCTTATCTCTCCTCTATCCTACGACACACAAGTCAGATTCAAGAATCTGACCTACGAATCGACTGACCTACGAATCGACCTTTTCAGACGACCTCTGCATGAAACCCCAAAAATCCCTGCGCGCCCGCGCGATGGACATTCTTTCCCGACAGGAAATCAGCCGCGTCGGGCTCAAGCGCAAGCTCGCCCCGTATGCCGAAAGTGAAGAAGAATTGGAAAACGTGTTGGACGAATTTGCCGAACGCAACTGGCAATCCGACCAACGCTACGCCGAAGCCTACATCCACAGTAAAAGCCGCCAACACGGTTCCCTGCGTCTGAAACAGGCATTGGCGCAGCAAGGCATAGACGAAACCGTCAGTCGCGAATTTATGCCCGACAAAGCGAGCGAACTGCAAACCGCAGTCGCCGTGTTGCGCAAAAAATTCAAACAACCTGCCGCCGATTTGAAAGACAAGCAAAAACAAGCGCGCTTCCTCGCCTATCGCGGCTTCGATATGGACACCATCCACGCCGCGCTCAAAAGCAGTTGGAATGAAGACGATGTTTTTGAATACGGAGAAAATTAAACCGCCCTGCTTGAATCTTCCTGTCCATCGGCGTACCCTTACGCTTTTGCCACCCATTCACAACAGAGATGACCATGTCCGAAGAACAACGCAACGCCCCTAATCCGCTTTTGGAAGACGAACGCAAAAACCCCGTTTACCGGCTCGGTCGGGCTGTCGCCGGATTTATGGTTATCGTATGGGCGGGAGTATTGATTTTGGTGTTTTATTTAGTATTCCGTTTTTGGTTAAACTAAATTTCTCGCACGCCCTCCATCCCATTTTCTACAACCGTTTGCACTTTGCAAAAAGGTCGTCTGAAAAATCAAATATCGATTTTTCAGACGACCTTTTCCAATTTATAGTGGATTAACTTTAAATCAGGACAAGGCGACGAAGCCGCAAACAGTACAGATAGTACGGAACCGATTCACTTGGTGCTTCAGCACCTTAGAGAAT
>CAUSOO010000033.1:0-25006 GCA_963533245.1 uncultured Neisseria sp. | reverse complement strand
CACAGAGCGCCTGAATAGGCTTTTATGAGTGTCCAAGATTTGGGGGCCAGTTCAATTTTTTCAGACGGCCTTTATACATTTTTTTCATAAGAAACCAAACTAATTGATGTCATTCCCGCCTGCGCGGGAATGATGGCGGCGAAGTGTTTTTTGGATTCCCATTATCGGCATTCTATCGGCGTATTCTGCAAGCAGAAGCATCATTCCGTATAATCCCCTTAGCTCCCCATCAACTATAATCGGCACATTCAGACGGCCTCTCCCAACACCATGACCCGACAAGCCTTTATCCTCAGTGATTGCGAATTTTCCGAATGCGGCGAAAAGCCTTATGCGCTGTTGACGGCGAATCCGACCAAGGAACACCACTATATCGCCCAGACCGAGCAGCGGCAGCACGCGCATAATCCGCAGGTTAGTCCGCAGAATCAGAATGTTTACAAGCTGCCTTTGTCCATGTTCCGTGAACCGGCTGCCGCCCGACGCTCCCGCTCCGGCGATAAGGTTCGCGGCGGGAGCGAAAATCGCGGTGCGGCGGCGAGTGTCAACATCATCGGCAATCTGGCGGCGAAAAACCTCTACACGCTGACTTTCGTCGAAAACACCGCCAACCAGTACAATTTAGAAAGCTGGTTCAACCGTCACGAAAGCGGCTACGAAGAAGCCTGCAACCATCTGCGCACGCTGCCCGAAGGTCGTCTGAAAACAGGCGAAACCGATACGGTCAAAGTTCCCGAGGCATTGTGGCGGATATTGCGGCTGAAATTCCTCGGCATCCTGCGCAATCCGCACAATCATAAAAACCTGTTCGCCCACCGCCTGCATGAGGCCGTTCGGGCGCGGCTGCCGGAGGTCGGGTTTGAGTTTGTGCGCCTGATCAGCAAGCGCGATCCCAGCCGCATCGAAGCCATTATGCAGAACTACCGTTTTTCGTTTCTCGGCTATGTCGATTGGCTGGCGGGGCTTTACGGCATGTTGAGCGAAGGCGTGGCGCAGCCGTCGCTGTTCGAGCGGCTGTTTTGCACCATATTCGCCGAACCCGATGCGGTGAAAATCGAGCTGTTCCGCTATGCCGAAAACGAGGGGCTGTGCCTGTTCGGCGACAGCAGTTTCTGCCTTCAGGCTTCGCCGAAACTCATCAGCGTCGGCGTGAATATTTCGCACGATATGTTTGCCGTCGTCCACCTGCAAACCGACCGCTGGCTTGCGTTTAAAAACACTTTCCACCACGACGCGCCGAAATTGGAAGGCAGGGTAAGGATTATCGACGGCGACCAAACCCAGCGGCTGATGTTCAACCGGCTGACCATCAGTCAGGCGCATGAAGCCGTGTTCGGCAGAAGCCCGAATGCCGGCGACTATCTTTAACGCTTGGATGATGCACACACGCGCTTGATGTGAAGCATATTGACGCTAGACAAAAGGTCGTCTGAAAACGATTTGGCGAACCCGCTGCTTTCGTTTTCAGACGACCTTGTTTGTACTCGGCGCTTAAGCCTTGTTTTGCGCTGCCGCTATTTACACTGCCCCACTGCCGCCGGATAAACCGATACCTGCGTCTGCGTCAGGGCAAACAGGTTTTCAAGCTGCGTTTGCGCCTGGCGGTTGGCGTGATCCAAAATCTGGGCTTTGCACGCGCTGGCGAGGACTTGTTTTTTGGCTTCGTCCTGCACGGTTTTGAACACCGCCTTATCCACCGGCAAAAGGTTGAACGAGCCGGTTTGGATGTCGTACACCTCGATATTTTCCAAATCGACGCTGAGGATTTCTACGGGCGGCAGGCTGATGAGGACTTTTCCGTCCACGATATTGACGTTGTCGGCGTGAAGCTTGTCCAAATCCAAGCCCGCCAACACTTTGCCGCGCACGATAAACAGACCGCTTTGCGAGTCCTGCCACAATCTGCGCCAGTCGCCTTTTTTCTCGGTGCGGATGATGGTGTCGATGTAAAAAGCCGTGCTTTCCAAGCGGTTCATCTGCTTAATCTGCATCAAAACGCCTTCGCGCGAAATCGCTTCATGGGCGTTGTCGTTGCGGTGCTGGGCATAAAACCAGCCGCCCGCCGCTGCGAGTGTGCAAAAAATAGATATTAAAATCAATCGGTAAACCATTTTCATTAGGTTAGACCCTTTTCGGTTGCGTTAAACTTATAGTGGATTAAAATTGCAATGATACGGCGTTGCCAACGCCCTTATGTACTACCCGTACACGGCGGGCGTTGCCGCCTTGTCTCATTTTTATTTTAATCCACTATAACGCCCATATTCTTTCAAATGTTCAGATTTCAAGCAAAGGTCGTCTGAAAACGCCATTTTTGTTTTTCAGACGACCTCCTATCAAAACATTACCAAAAGGTAATAAAAATCCGCCTTCAAACACAGTTTGCCTTTTGGTAAAGACAAGACTACAATCGCCTACATCCTTTCAGCCACACCACACATCATGAACACCACCGACCTGCGCCGCCGCAACCTGCGGCAATGGATAGCGGACAAATACGGCGGCCAGCAAACCCGTTTTGCCGAAGCCATCGCCATCAACCAAGGCGAATTGTCCGCCCTTCTGAAAAACAAATCCTTCGGCGAGAAAAAAGCCCGCAAAATCGAACAGGCGGCGCAAATGCCCGCCATGTGGCTGGATCAAGAACACGCCTCAGCCCAACCCGACCATCAAGAAAGACGCACCATGCCCCACATTTCCTCCATCCCTGAAATCCTCGCCGACATCAAAGCCGGCAAAATGGTCATCATCACCGACGCGGAAGACCGCGAAAACGAAGGCGATTTGCTGATGGCGGCGCAGTTCGTCACCCCCGAAGCCATCAACTTCATGATCAAACACGCGCGCGGACTGGTTTGCCTGCCGATGGAAGGCAGCATGGTCGAGCGTCTCGGTCTGCCCATGATGACCCAGAAAAACGGCGCGCAATACGGCACCAACTTCACCGTTTCCATTGAAGCGGCGCAAGGCATCACCACCGGCATTTCCGCCGCCGACCGCGCCCTGACCATCCAAACCGCCGTTTCCCCGACCGCCAAACCCGAAGACATCGTCCAACCCGGCCACATCTTCCCCCTGCGTGCGCAAAAAGGCGGCGTCCTAGTACGCGCCGGACACACCGAAGCCGGTGTCGATTTGGCACAAATGAACGGACTCATCCCCGCCGCCGTCATCTGCGAAATCATCAACGACGACGGCACCATGGCGCGTATGCCCGAACTGATGAAGTTCGCCGAAGAACACAACCTCAAAATCGGCACGATTACCGACCTTATCGAATACCGCAGCCGCACCGAAAGCCTGCTCGAAGACATGGGCAACGCCCCCGTACAAACCCCGTGGGGCGAATTCCAGCAACACGTTTACGTCGACAAACTCTCCGGCGAAACCCACCTTGCCCTCGTCAAAGGCAAACCCGCCGCCGACACCGAGACCCTCGTCCGCGTACACGAACCCTTCAGCGTCATGGACTTCATCCAAGCCAACCCGCGCCATTCCTGGTCGCTGCCCAAAGCCCTTGAGCGCATCCAGCAAGCCGACAGCGGCGTCGTCATCCTCCTGCACCGCACCGAAGACGGCGCCACCCTGCTCGACCGCACCCTGCCCAAAGGCGCCAACCAAGCCTACAAATGGGACAGCAAAAGCTACGGCATCGGCGCACAAATCCTCGCCGGCCTCAACGTCGGCAAACTGCGCGTGTTAGGCCAGCCTTCCGCCTTCACCGGCCTGACCGGCTTCGGCTTGGAAGTCGTCGGTTTTGAAGAAGCAGAAAACAAATAAACCGCCCGTCTTATCAAAAGGTCGTCTGAAATCCCGATTCCGGTTTTCAGACGACCTTTTGCTATAATACCCGCCAGTTTGAAAACGGAAGAAACCCATGTCCCGAATCGCCGCCCTGCCCGACCACCTCGTCAACCAAATCGCCGCCGGCGAAGTGGTCGAACGCCCCGCCAACGCCCTGAAAGAAATCGTCGAAAACAGCATAGACGCAGGCGCGACGGCGATCGAAGTCGAGCTGGCGGGCGGCGGCATCCGCCTCATCCGCGTCAGTGACAACGGCGGCGGCATCCACCCCGACGACATCGAACTCGCGCTCCACCGCCACGCCACCAGCAAAATCAAAACCTTAAACGATTTGGAACACGTCGCCAGCATGGGCTTTCGCGGCGAAGGCTTGGCAAGCATCGCCTCCGTCAGCCGCCTGACCCTGACCAGCCGCCAAGACGGCAGCGCGCACGCGACCCAAGTCAAAGCCGAAGACGGCAAACTCAGCAGCCCAACCGCCGCCGCCCACCCCGTCGGCACCACCATCGAAGCCGCCGAACTCTTCTTCAACACCCCCGCGCGGCGCAAGTTCCTCAAATCCGAAAATACCGAATACGCCCACTGCGCCACCATGCTTGAACGCCTCGCGCTGGCGCATCCGCACATCGCCTTCTCGCTCAAGCGCGATGGCAAACAAGTGTTCAAACTCCCCGCCCAAAGCCTGCACGAACGTATAGCCGCCATCGTCGGCGAAGACTTTCAGGCGGCATCCTTAGAAATCGACAGCGGCAACGGTGCGCTGCGGCTCTACGGCGCCATCGCCAAACCCACCTTCGCCAAAGGCAAAACCGACAAACAATACTGCTTCGTCAACCACCGCTTCGTGCGCGACAAAGTCATGCTCCACGCCGTCAAACAGGCATGCCGCGACGTATTGCACAACGCCCTCACTCCCGCCTTCGTCCTCTTCCTCGACCTGCCGCCCGAAGCCGTGGACGTCAACGTCCACCCCACCAAAACCGAAATCCGCTTCCGCGACAGCCAGCAGGTACACCAACTCGTGTTCCACACCCTCAACAAAGCCCTCGCCGATACCCGCGCCGACTTGACCGAAAGCGTCGGCAACGCAGGCGAAGTGTTGCACGAAATCACAGGCATCCGTCCCGCGGTAACGTCGTCTGAAAACGAGCATAGCGGGTTTCACCCAAACCCGACCGCGTCGTCTGAAAACATTTTCGCCGCCGCACCAAGCGCACACGCCTCCGAACCGCGCAGCACCTTCAGTTCCGGCAAAACCGCCCCCATGCCCTATCAGGCAGCACGCGCGCCGCAGCAACGCAGCCTGTCCTTGCGCGAAAGCCGCGCAGCCCTCAACACCTACGCCGAACTCTTCAAAAACAGCGCAGCCGATGAAGCAGACATAGAGTTGGCACAATTCGAACAAGCCCGCTTCGGCACCACATCCGCCACGTCGTCTGAAAACCCCGCACACACCTTTTCAGACGACCCCAAACCCGAACTGCCGCCGCTGGGCTTCGCCATCGCCCAATTATTAGGCATCTACATCCTCGCCCAAGCCGAAGACAGCCTGCTGCTCATCGACATGCACGCTGCCGCCGAGCGCGTCAACTACGAAAAAATGAAACGCCAGCGGCAGGAAAACGGCAACCTGCAAAGCCAACGCCTGCTCATCCCAGTTACCTTCGCCGCGTCCCACGAAGAATGCGCCGCCCTCGCCGACCACGCCGACGCACTGGCAGGCTTCGGGCTGGAACTGTCCGACATGGGCGGCAACACCCTCGCCGTCCGCGCCGTCCCCGCCATGCTCGGCAAAGCCGACGTCGTCTCGCTCGCCAAAGACGTCTTGGGCGAACTCGCCCAAGTAGGCAGCAGCCAAACCATCGAAGAACACGAAAACCACATCCTCGCCACCATGTCCTGCCACGGCTCCGTCCGCGCCGGCCGCCAACTCACCCTGCCCGAAATGAACGCCCTCCTGCGCGACATGGAAAACACCCCGCGCAGCAACCAATGCAACCACGGCCGCCCGACCTGGGTAAAACTGACGCTGAAAGAACTGGACGCACTGTTTTTACGCGGACAATAAAACCGACGAAAAACAAAGGTCGTCTGAAAACGGATTTAGGTTTTCAGACGACCTTTGTAGGTTGAATTGTCAAAGCCAACGTTTACGATGGTTTCAGTTTTGTTGGGTCTTAACCCAACCTACACTCATGAGATGAGAGAAAATTGATTGTTTGCACACAAGTGAAAATTTCTTACTTGAATTTTTTCTAATTGCCACAATTCTAAAGCCGAACCTAATTTGGTTTATTTTTGAAATAAATTTTATAAAGGGCATAAAAATGCAATATTCTTTTTCTATTCAGCAAGTAAATGATTTGTCAGATATTCCAGAAGAACATCTAGAACTTGTAAGAGCTAGCCTCCCCCAGGATAGAAACAACACCTTATCTAGAGAACCTAATGGTTCACAAGCTGTTTTCGTTTATGAAGTTGATGGTGAATTAAAAGCTAAGTTATATGATCGTATTAAGAATATAGAAAGTTATTTACAAGCTACTGAAGATAACTATTCCAACGATCCCCGCACAATTATAATGGTATATATTTTGGGGCAAAGCTTGTAGTAGCTCGAATTGCTACTGATCACATTTATGGCTACGCCACATGGTCTCTATCTGATACCAAAGGCCGTCTGAAAATTCTTTCAGACGGCCTTTTAACTTAATCCGCTCAATACTCAATTCTGTCCCAGAATCATCGAACCGATGCCCAAATCGGTGAAAATCTCTAGCAGCAGTGCGTTAGGAACACGATCGTTGATGATGTGTGCGGCCTTCACACCATTGGTGGCAGCTTCGAGCAAGCAGAGCTTGCATCAAAGCCCAACCAAAATTGCTGAATATTCTGCGATACCTAATTTCAACCCAATCTACCGCTAAATCAAAAGGTTTAGATGACTTTTTCTCCTGAATTCAATCAAAAACGCATCCCTCCCCGTAGCGTGGGCTTTGCCCACGAAAAAACTACCGCCCAATCCATCTTTTAAAAACTCAAATAAAAACGTCGTCTGAAAACCCAAAATCCGGTTTTTCAGACGACCCTGCCCTTCCCAAACCACCTACTTCCTCTTCTTCAGCAGCCTCAACGCATTGCCCACTACAAACAGCGAGCTGAGGCTCATGCCTAATGCGGCGATCCAGGGTTTGACGTAGCCTAAGACGGCGAGCGGGACGGCGATGATGTTGTATGCGCTTGCCCAGGCGAGGTTTTGGCGGATGATTTCGCGTGTGCGGCGGGCTTGGGCGATGGTGGCGGGCAGGATGTTCAAATCGTCGTTTAGCAAGACCAGATCGGCGCCGTCGCGTGCGACATCGGCGCCTGCTGCGACGGCGGCGGATACGTCGGCTTGGGCGATGACGGGGGCGTCGTTGATGCCGTCGCCGACCATCAAAACTTTTCTGCCCTGTTTCTGCAAGTCTTCAACATAGGCGAGTTTGTCTTCGGGCGTGGCTTCGGCGCGGTAGGTGTCTAAACCGAGCGCCTGCGCAACTTGTGCGACGGCATTGGTGCGGTCGCCGCTGAGCAGGTGGGTGCGGATGCCTTGTTGTTTGAGGGTGTCGAGCATGGCGGCGGCGCTGTCTTTGATTTGGTCTTCGAGCAGGAAGACGGCTTGGAAGCCGCTTTGGTTGCCGAGGAATACCATGCTGCCTGCGTGTTCGATGTTGGCGGCTTCGTCAGGCAACACACCGGCTATTCCGGCGACGAAATCGGCGCGACCCAATGCCCAAACTTGGGTTTCTCCTTTGTAGGTCATTTGCGCGCTAACGCCTTGCCCGATACGGTTGACGCGTTGGGAGACTGTGTATTCGGGCGCAGGGGCGGGGTCGTCTGAAAGCGTGTGGTTCAAGATGGCGCGGGCGATGGGGTGTTCGGATTGTTGCTCCAGGGCTTGTGCGGCGGCGAGCGCTTCTGCTGTTTTCAGACGACCTAAGGGGATGATTCGGCTGACGGACAGTTGTCCTTTGGTCAGCGTGCCGGTTTTGTCGAACACGACATCGTCAATTTGCGCGAGCGTTTCGAGGCTTTGTTTGCCGCTGATTAACACGCCGTCGTCGGCAAGTGCGCCGGTGGAGGCGGCAAGCGCGGTCGGTGTGGCAAGCGAAAGTGCGCACGGGCAGGTAATGACCAGCAGCGCGACGGTAATCCACAAGGCGGTTTGCGCGTCGGCATACCATGCCCAGCCAATGAAAACGGGCACGGCAAGCAGCAGCTCGCCAAACACGAAGCTGGAAGCGTATTTCTCGGCAAGCTCGGCGGCGCGCGGTTTTTGGGCGAGCGCGCGGTCGAGCAGTTTGACGATGTGCGACAGGCGCGTGTTGTTGCCAGTGCGGTCGGTTCGGATAACAAGCGGGCTACCCGTATTGAGCGTGCCTGCGGTAACGTTTTCAGACGACCTTTTGACGACGGGCAGGCTCTCGCCCGTCAGCATGGCTTCGTCCACTTCGCTCTCGCCGGACAACACCGTGCCGTCCACAGGGATGACTTCGCCGGGTTTGACGACGATCACGTCGCCCGCCTGAAGCTGTACAACCGCCGCTTCTTCGATTTCCTCGCTGTCGGGATAAGACGGAAGGCGGTGGCAGAACGCGGGAACGAGTTTCACCAGCCGCTCCGCCGCATCCCCCGCCCTGCGCCTTGCGATTTGTTCCATAAACCGCCCGCCCAGCAGGAAAAACAGCAGCATAGCGATGGACTCGAAATACATCCCCTGCCCCGCATTGACGGCAAGGCTGTAAATGCCCGCGACAAAGGTCATCACGACCGCAATCGCAATCGGCGTATCCATGCCGACGCGGCGGTTTTTCCAATCGCGCCATGCGCCGCGGTAAAACGGCAACGCGCTGTAAAACACAACGGGCAGCACCATCAAAAAACCGCCCCAGTGCAGAATTTCTAAAAACAGCGGCTCGATGTCGCCACCGTAAAGATAAGTCGGCACGGCAAACATCATCGTCTGCATCATGCCCAAACCCGCCACCGCCAGCCTGACGATAAACTGTTTGCGCTCTTTCTGCGCCTGCGCCTCGACTTTTTGCGCATCGTAAGGCGCGGCGGTATAACCCGTTTTGCGAATTTTCAAAAGAATGTCCGACAGCGCGATTTTGCCCTCGTCCCACACCACGCGGCAGCGGTGCGTACTGTAATTCAAATCCACGCGCACCACGCCCGCCGTCCGCAAAAGCTGTTGCTCAATCAGCCATACGCACGCCGCGCAGGTAATGCCGCCCAGCATCAACACCGCCTCGCGTTCATCCCCTTCCCCGACCTCGACAAAATCCGCCTGCACTTCGGGCAAATCGTACAATTTCAGTTGCGACAACACTTCCGGCGGCGGCAATTCGGATTTTTCCGCGTCGGCGGTACGCTGTTTGTAATAATTGCCCAAACCTGCATCAATAATGCTCTGCGCCACCGCCTGACAACCCGCGCAGCAGGTTTCATGGTCTTCATTTTCGTAGCGGACGGTCAGATGGATGTGTTCGGGGACTTCCAAACCGCAATGGAAACAGGTTCTTTCCGTTTGATTCATAATATGTGCCTGATGGTGTGCCGGCAGGTGGTTTGCCGCTTGAAACTTGGATTTGAAATGTTTAAAAATGTAAATTTTATTAAAGTGTCGCTTTTTAGCAGGTTTTTAAAAAAATTTTACAAAACGTTTATTTTAAAACAATTTGCATATTTTTATATTATTTATTTTTATTATTCAATGATATATCCTTTTATCAATAGACAAACGGTTACCCTACCATACCGCATATCGGTCGAATTTACCGATTATTTTAATGTAAAAACGGAACTTTTTTAAAAAAACACCATACATTTTTGTTGACCGACTCGATTTGAAGCTGCATACTACACGCATATTCCGTACAAACAGTACAATAAAAAATACAAAACATTACGCTTTTACACAAAATTTTTCATTAACTTCTTACTCGGGAAAACATCATGATTGACCGCCTGCTACCTATTTTTGCCGTTATCGGCATCCTGTCCAGCGTCGCCTACCTGAGCTTGGCGGCATGGATGATTTACGAAAACGTTTTGAAAAAACGCCGCCTCCTCCCCCTCTAAGCGGGAAACCTTTTAAACGGCCGTTTGGAAACAAAGATAAACCCTCCCTGATTTATCTTTGTTTTCCAAACGGCCTTTATTTTTTCAGACGACCTTTTGAAACACTCGGCGGCAAATGATGATCGAAATTGAAATCCGCCCGCCGCCCTTCCCATTGAGAAACAACGGCAGTCAAAACGCCTTGTTTTTATTCGGCCTCGCAGTTTTCAGACGACCTCTTGCCGCCATTTTCCAACGCCCGTTCAATCATCGCCTCACGCAAAGCATCCAAGCCCAGACTTTTCGCAACCGAAATATTCACGCCGACGGCGCGTCCCGAATTGTCCCGCAACACGCCCGCCTCGCGCACGCCTTCCGGCAGCAGGTCGATTTTGTTGTACACGACAAGCTGCGGCACTTCATGCGCGCCGATTTCTTCCAAAACCGCATTCACATCGTCCATCTGCCGCTCGAAATCGGGATTGGACGCATCGACGACGTGCAGCAACACATCCGCCAAAGCCGTTTCCTCCAGCGTCGCCGAAAACGCCGACACCAGCTTGTGCGGCAAATCGCGGACGAAACCGACCGTATCTGTCAGAATCACGCCCGCTTCATGCGACAGGAACAAACGCCGCGCCGTCGTATCCAGCGTGGCAAAAAGCTGGTCTTTCGCCAACACGTCCGCCTTGGTCAGACGGTTGAACAGGCTGGACTTGCCCGCGTTGGTATAGCCGACGATGGCAAAGGTTTTCAGACGACCTTCCATCCGCGATTTGCGGCGCGTGGCACGTTGTTTTTTCACTTGCGCCAACTGTTTTTTCAACGCCGTGATTTTCTGCCCGATTAAGCGGCGATCGGTTTCCAACTGCGTCTCGCCCGGCCCTTTCAGGCCGATGCCGCCCTTCTGGCTCTGCAAATGCCCGTAGCCGCGCACCAGCCGCCCGCTCAAATGGTTCAACTGCGCCAGCTCCACCTGCAATTTACCCTCCTGCGATTGGGCGCGTTTGGCAAAAATCGCCAAAATCAGACCCACACGGTCGAGGACGCGGCATTGCAGGATTTTTTCCAAATTGCGCTCCTGCGTCGGCGTCAATTCATGGTTGAACACCGCCAAGCCGATGTCGTGCAGCTTCACCGCCGCCGCCAGCTCTTCCGCCTTACCCGTGCCGACGAAATAAGCCATATGCGCCTTGTCGCGCTTGGCGGTTTCCCGCAACACCAGCTCGCCGCCTGCCGCCGCGACCAATTCCGCCGCCTCGTCCAAGGTCGTCTGAAAAGTCCGCTCGCGCACTTCGTTCGCGCCCGAATAATCCGCGCTCAACATCACCCCGACCAGCATCACGCGTTCGGGTTGCTCCAAAGATTTGTCGACGGGGAAAATGTTGCGTTTGGACAAGGAAAATCCTTTCTTTTTTTGAAAAAACGGAAAGCGGCATCCATCCGTTTGATGGCTCGACCGCTCTCTGCCCTATCTCTGTTTGGCATGCCGCACGCTCCGTTGGAGGCGTTTGTTGACGCGATTGCGTGCTGCGTCAGCATCTTACACCATCCGACCGTGAAAGCATAATCAAGAAAGGTCGTCTGAAAACCGGATTGGGGTTTTCAGACGACCTTTTGTTTGTTTAAACGGTTTGAACAACGCTTCAGGCGGCTTGTTCGTGCAGCGTGTGAAGGCGGTTTTGCGCGGGGTTTTCTTGAAACCATTTCAATTCGTCGCGCAGGGAAACGACTTCGCCGATAACGATCAGCGCGGGGCGCGGGGCGTTTTCTGCCAGCTCGGACAGGTTTTTCAGACGACCTGTCACGACGCTCTGATGCGGAAGCGTGCCGTTGGAGACGATGGCGACGGGTGTGTCGCCGCTGCGTCCGTGTGCCATCAGTTTTTCGGCGGTTTCGGCGGCTTTGAGCGTGCCCATATAGACGACCAGTGTTTGGTTGCTCAGGGCGAGCGTGCGCCAGTCGGGTTGGTGGCCGTCGTGTTTGCTGTGTCCGGTAACGAAGAGCGCGCTTTGGGCGCAGTCGCGGTGCGTCAGGGGGATGCCTGCGTAGGCGGTCGCGCCCAGTGCGGCGGTGATGCCGGGGATGATGCGGTAGGGGATGTTTGCCTGCCGCAGGACTTGGGCTTCTTCGCCGCCGCGCCCGAAAACGAAGGGATCGCCGCCTTTGAGCCGGACGACGCGCAAACCTTGGCGGGCGTATTCGACCAGGAGGCGGTTGGTTTCTTCTTGTTGGACGTGGTGCGAGCCTGCGCGTTTGCCGACGCTGATTTTGTCCGCGTCTTTGCGCACCATGCTTAAGACGTCGTCTGAAACCAAAGCATCGTGGAACACGACATCCGCCGCCTGTATCGCCTGCAAAGCGTGCAAGGTGAGCAGCCCTGCGTCGCCGGGGCCTGCGCCGACAAGGACGACTTCGCCTTTTGCCGCGCCGAAGCCGTCAAGCTGCGCGGCAAGCTCTGCTTCGGCGGCATCGAGGTTGCCTTGTGCGGCGAGCGCGTTAAAGCGGCTGTCGAACAGGTTTTCCCAAAAACGGCGGCGGTTTGCCGTGCCTTTGATTTTGGCTTTGACCGCGTTGCGCCATTTGCCTGCGAGCGCCGCCATTTGACCGGTGTGCAGCGGGATGAGCGTTTCGATGATCTGCCGCCACTTGCGCGCCAAAACGGGGGCGGTCGCGCCGCTGGAGACAGCGATTTTGAGCGGGCTGCGGTCAATGACGGCGGGGACGGTGAAGGAACACAAATCCGCGGTATCGACAGTGTTGCAGAGTTTCGCCCGCTGCTCCGCCGCTTGGAAAATGCGGCGGTTGAAGGCGTAATCGTCGGTGGCGGCGACGGCGAAAAACACGTCGTCCAAGTCGTCCTCGTGAAATTCGCTGCCCAGCCATTCGATTTTGCCTTCGTCCGCCCATTTTTGGAAAACGGGATTGAGTTCTCGGGCGACAACCCTGACCGCAGCCCCTGCCTGCAACAGGCTTTCGGCTTTGCGTTCCGCCACTTTGCCCGCACCCGCCAGCAGGACAGGGCGGCCGTTCAAATCGGCAAACAGGGGATAATGGTTCATGGCGTGTTCTCTTATTAAGCTATCGTGCCGCCCATCTTAAAATCCCGCAGGCTTCGGCGGAAAGAATGGTTTTTGCTTATCTTATCGAATTTGGTTATATGGTGGATTAAATTTAAATCAGGACAAGGCGACGAAGCCGCAGACAGTGCAGATAGTACGGCAAGGCGAGGCAACGCCGTACTGGTTTAAAGTTAATCCACTATATGTGCCGTTTCCGTTGCCGCGCGGCAAAAAGGTCGTCTGAAAACGCCAATCCCTTTTCAGACGACCCCGCCAATATAACGAAATCATCTTTGCTTCAAACAAACCATTCTTTCCGTTTTTCAGACGACCTCTTTAGAGTACCGCCTATCCGAGTTTTGCTAAAGAGAACAATATGTCTATTCAAAACCACCACCTAGACTGGCTCGAAGCCGAGTCCATCTACATCATCCGCGAAGTCGTCGCCGAGGCGAAAAATCCCGCGCTGCTGTTTTCCGGCGGCAAAGATTCCGTCGTTTTGCTGGCGCTGGCGGTCAAAGCGTTCAAACTCGAAGGCCGTCCGCTCAAGCTGCCGTTCAAGCTGCTGCATGTCGATACGGGGCACAATTACCCCGAAGTGATTCAGTTCCGCGATGAAACCGTGGCGCGCACGGGCGTGCAACTGGTGGTCGGCAGCGTCGAAGATTCCATCAAAAAAGGCACGGTCGTCCTACGCCGCGAAACCGATTCGCGCAACGCCGCGCAGGCGGTGACGCTGGTGGAAACCATTGAAGAACAAGGCTTTGACGCACTGATGGGCGGCGCGCGGCGCGATGAGGAAAAAGCACGGGCGAAGGAGCGGATTTTCTCGTTCCGCGACGAATTCGGACAATGGGATCCGAAAAGCCAGCGTCCCGAACTCTGGTCGCTCTACAATACGCGGCTCTTTAGCGGCGAAAACATGCGCGTGTTCCCCATCTCGAACTGGACGGAACTCGACATCTGGCAATACATCGCCCGCGAAAAACTCGCGCTGCCGCCGATTTATTACAGCCACAAACGCGAAGTCGTCGAACGCGGCGGGCTGCTCGTCCCCGTTACCCCGCTGACGCCGAAACGCGAAGGCGAAGTTTCCCAAATCCGCGACGTGCGCTTCCGAACCGTCGGCGACATTTCCTGCACCTGCCCCGTCGCCAGCACCGCTGCCACGCCCGAAGACATCATCGCCGAAACCGCGGCAGCCACCATTTCCGAACGCAGCGCCACGCGCATGGACGACCGCGTGTCGGAAGCAGCGATGGAAGAGCGTAAAAAGGCGGGTTATTTTTAAGCGGAGCAATCCGACCAAACCCGCGGCATTCACAATATTTATAGTGGATTAACTTTAAACCAGGACGGCGTTACCTCGCCTTGCCGTACTATCTGTACTGTCTGCGGCTTCGTCGCCTTGTCCTGATTTAAATTTAATCCACTATATATCTGAATGTTTCCCTGCCCAAGGTCGTCTGAAACCGATTTCAGACGACCTTTTATTGATACAAATCTAAAAAAACTATTTGCATCACACATGAACTTTAACCAAACAACGCCCCGCACCCAAGCCCAAAGCGAGCGCTTGATTCCGACACCAAATCCGCGCCATTGCCCTTTCCACCTTCAACTTGACCACCCATCCCGATTCCCGTTTACCCGCCGCACGCAGGATAACGATAAAACTGAAACAAACAATGAGTGTTATAATAAGTAAACCGACACACCCGACAGGTCGTCTGAAAAGGAGTAATCGATATGCCCCGACGCGTCTTTATCGTACACGGTTTTGAAGGCAATCCGCACGGCAACTGGTTTGACTGGCTCTCGGCACAAGTCCGCGCCGCAGGCTTCCAAGCCGACTCGCTGGCGATGCCCAATCCCGAACGGCCGACGGTTTCCTCGTGGCAGTTCGCCCTCGACCAAGTCATCGGCAAGCCCGACGAAAACACCTTTTTAGTCGGACACAGCCTAGGCTGCATCACCCTTCTGCACTTCCTCAGCCGTCAGCAGCCCGAAAAAATCGGCGGCTTGGTACTGGCGGCGGGATTCGCCACCCCCCTGCCCCCGCTGCCCGCCCTTGACGCCTACATCAAAGGCGCCGCGCCCGAATTCGACATCCTGCGCAAAATCCAAATGCCCAAACACTGCATCGTCTCCGACGACGACACCCACGTCCCGCCCGAACTGACCCTGGACATGGCGGACAAACTCAAAAGCCCCGTCACCCACATCACCCAAGGCGGGCACCTGATGGCATCCGACGGCTTCACTGAACTGCCGCAGGCTTGGGAAGCCTTAAAACCGATGCTGGAAGCCAAAATCTGACCCGAACGAATCAAACACCCGTCCGTACAAACCCGCATACCCGTTCCCAAACACAATCCGGTCCGAAACATCCATACGGATACCCGATACAGCCGACAAACCTATTCAAACGAAGCCTTTGAGTTTCAATATAATGGATTAAAATTGCAATGATACGGCGTTGCCAACGCCCTTATGTACTACCCGTACACGACGGGCGTTGCCGCCTTGTCTCATTTTTATTTTAATCCACTATAAAATTCGGCAACCCCTGAAACCATCCTCGAACAAAACCCCAAAAACACACCGTTTCCCATAAAAAAGGTCGTCTGAAACTGCTTCACGCTTGTTTTCAGACGACCTTTGATTTGAAGTTTCGGTGTTTCGTTGGGTGATGCTTGCCTGTCCGCTCTAGCTGCGCTCATTTACCCAACCTTTTCAACCGTTTGGCAGCATATTATAGTGGATTAAATTTAAATCAGGACAAGGCGACGAAGCCGCAGACAGTACAGATAGTACGGAACCGATTCACTTGGTGCTTCAGCACCTTAGAGAATCGTTCTCTTTGAGCTAAGGCGAGGCAACGCCGTACTGGTTTAAAGTTAATCCACTATATTTGCCTGCCGCTGCGGCACGACAACAGTAGCGTACGGCTTTTTTCAGACGACCCGCTTGACTTTGCCTCTTGAGGGTTTACAGTACGGTCTTGGATATTTTCTATAATCTAGGATGAAATCCTACAAGCATTTGCGTTTCGACATTTGGGCGCATCGTCTGCGTTGAAGTGTTGCGGCGGTTTGTCGGATTTCACGATATTTGCCCACAGAAAGGAAACCCTATGGAAACCCTCACGCTTCATATCGACGGGATGACTTGCGGCGGTTGCGTCAAAAGTGTTACCCGCATTTTGACCGGTATCGACGGCGTAGCCAAAGCCGAAGTCAGTTTGGAAAACAAAAATGCCGTTATTGAATTCGATCCGGCGAAAACCAATGCGGCGGCGTTGATTGACGCGGTGGAAGACGGCGGATACGACGCGGCTTTGTGATTGCTTGTGAAAAGGTCGTCTGAAAACGGATTCCGGTTCATATAGAACCGAATCAGCCGTTTTCAGACGACCTTTTTTTACGTTTTCGCCGGATATAGTGGATTAACTAAATCAGGACAAGGCGAGGTAACGCCGTACTGGTTTAAAGTTAATCCACTATAATCAAAACAAGATTCCGTCTCGGCGGCGGTCGTCTGAAAATGAAGCCTGCTTTTCAGACGACCTTATAACCAAAATTGATATCCGCCGAAGCAAACATTATTTCCGCTTTTTATTCTTTCGAGATAAAGTGCTTTGTAATCACTGCCTGTTCATGCTTTGTGCGTTACGTCCTTATCGGCAATGAATCGGGCGAATTGTTTTCCGAATTTTTCAGGAGTGTCGAATGAATATCCGCATACTGTCGCTGGCTGCCGTCATTGCCCTTTCCGCCTGCTCGCCCAAATCCGAACAGGCTGCCGACAAGGCGGCTGCGCCGGCGGCAAACGGCAAGGGCATTACGCTTTTAAATGTGTCTTATGATGTGGCACGGGATTTTTACAAAGAATACAACCCGTTATTTATTAAAGAATATCAGGCAAAGCATCATGGCGAGTCTATTGAAATCCAGCAGTCTCACGGCGGCTCCAGCAAGCAGGCTTTATCTGTGGCGAACGGTTTGGCGGCGGACGTGGTGACCATGAATCAGACTTCCGACATCGAGCTGCTCGAACAAAAAGGCTTGGTCAAATCCGACTGGGCTAAACGCCTGCCCGACCATGCCGTGCCTTACACCAGCACGACGGTTTTCCTCGTCCGCAAAGGCAATCCGAAGCAAATCAAGGATTGGAACGATTTGACCAAAGACGGGGTAAAAATCGTACTCGCCAACCCGAAAACCACGGGCAACGGCCGCTACGCCTTTTTGGGCGCATACGGCTACGGTTTGAAGGCGTTTGGCGGAGATGAAGGCAAAACCAAGGAATTTGTCGCTGCTTTGTTGAAAAACACGCCGGTATTTGAAAGCGGCGGCAGGGCGGCAACGACGACGTTCAGTCAGCGCAATATCGGCGATGTTTTGATTACTTTTGAAAACGAGGCGAATCATGTCAGCAAAAAACTGACTCAAGATCAATTTGAGATTGTTTACCCGAGCTACACGATTTTGTCGGAAACGCCGGTTGCCGTCGTGGACAGCGTGGCGGATAAAAAAGGTACGCAGCAGGCGGCGCAGGAATATCTGTCCTACCTTTGGAGCAAACCCGCCCAAGAGCTTGCCGCCAAATTGTATCTGCGTCCGCGCGACAGCGAAGTCCTCGCCGCACACAAAGCTGATTTTCCGGATATCGAAACGTTCAATCCGAATGAAAAATTCGGCACATGGCCGGAAATCATGAAGAAATATTTTGCCGACGGCGGCTTGGTGGACCAGCTCTCGCCCAAACGCTAAAAGAAACAATCCGCCCAACCGGCACGCCTTGCACCCTACCCGCTTCGGCTTGCCAAACAGGCGCAAACAGCCCGAAACCTTTTTTCAGTCAGGTTTCGGGCTGCTTCGTTTTTGAATGAACGGCATCTTTTCAGACGACCTCGTCCATCAAACTTGGCACATCATTTCACACACGGATTGTCCAAAACGACCGAGACATCGCGTTCGGCTTTGTTCATATACGTCATGTGGACTTTCCTGCCTTTGAATTCTGCCTTGACGACGGATTCCAACGTGGCGACATCTTGGATGAAGCCGAATTTTTTGTCTTTTGCGGAAATGAATTTGACTGGTTTTTCATGAAACAGCGAGTAGAAAGACACGCCTTTATTATCTGCGGTCACGGCGCATTGCGTTTTGCTGTCGGTGGCGATGACAGAGGAAAGCGTATGGGGCTTGTGGGTACGGGTACGGTCGGCGAAGGTGGTGTAGGAAACATACGATCCGAAGCTGGTTCTTAATGCGAAGGTATTGCCAAGCCATTCATAGCTTGTCCTGTCTTCGGGAAGATTTTTTTCGATGGCTTTTTTGCCTGCAAAGAAAGAGCATTCTTGAGTTTTATGGTTGCAGACTTTTCTGATGCTGAACTGTTTGTCCGGAGAAGTAATGACGGTTGCGGCGGCAAGGCTGTTTGCGCTTGCTGCGGCGAACATACAGCTTAAAAGAAGTGAGCGGATGGGAAGGGACGGTTTCATTTTTTGTTTGGTGTATCGGTTGGTTTTTAATCTTGATTGAGTGGGTTTGAATGCAATGACGCACTCAATAATACCTGTGGCGGAATGACTGCCGATATGTTGATTTCAATCCGCAAAACAGATAATCCGAAGGTCGTCTGAAACTGCTTTTTCAGCGTTTCAGACGACCTATAGTGGATTAACTTTAAACCAGTACGGCGTTGCCTCGCCTTAGCTCAAAGAGAACGATTCTCTAAGGTGCTGAAGCACCAAGTGAATCGGTTCCGTACTATCTGTACTGTCTGCGGCTTCGTCGCCTTGTCCTGATTTAAATTTAATCCACTATATATTTGCTTTGCGGCGCGGGTTTAGCGGAAGAAGTCGCCCATGCCTGCGGGCAGGCCTTGGGTGAATGCGCCCATGGTTTTATTGGTGGTTTCTTCGGCTTTTTCAGAAGCGGCGTTGATGGCGGCGAGCACCAAATCTTCCAGCATTTCTTTGTCGTCTGCGGCTTCTTGAATCAGGTCGGGGCTGATTTCGAGTTTGCGGACGACGTGGGCGCAGGTCATCACGACCTTAACCAAGCCGTTGCCTGCTTCGCCTTCTACTTCGGTCTCGGCAAGTTTCGCTTGCGCTTTTTTCATGTTTTCCTGCATTTGCTGCGCCTGTTTCATCAGGCCGCCTAATCCGGCTTTTCCGAACATATTTAAAACTCCTGTGGTTGAATCGTTAAGGTTATGGGGTCATACCGTTTGGTGTGAAGGGTCGTCTGAATATGATTTATCCGATATTTCAGTTGACCTATTAATCCAATTCTTCTCGTAAATTTAATTCTCGATTATCGACTTTTACCAATAATCGTTTAGTGCCTTTAGGTAAATTTTCTTGCATAAACTGCCAACGCGGATAGGCTTCTTGAAAGATTTTATATAAAGCTATATTTTTACCGTCAAACGAACTTTCCTGTTTCAAACTGGAAAGAATAAGGGGGTGTTCTTTCTGCATCTCTTGAATAATACTCGTCCACAAAGCCCAGCCATCCTTACGTTTGTGTTTTTGATAAATTTCGTCTAATACATCACAAGCACTTAACCTGCCATAATTAGATATCATGATTAGACCTTGTTTAACTATTTCTGGTAGTAAATTATCTATCCTCTTTCTTAGTGTATTTAAGCAAGGTCTTAAGTGATTTTCTTGAAATCTATCGGCTCGGTTATATTCCTCTTCCAACTTGCATAAGACATCCTTTGGATGCATCTCATTTGGAAAATTGTGAATAAATTTATTTCTATCTTGGACAACTTGCTTAAAATCTAAATAAAAAGTTTCCTTATCAATAAAGCATACTGTCGGAATATGATAGCTAAAACTAATTCGGGTTAATTCCGGATTATCTATGAAATTATCTTTGTAGTTTGGCTCATGTTCCGTTTTTTCTAATTGAGCAAACAAACTTCCTAAAGTCGCTTTGGTAATATCTTCCTGATCTGACCAGATATTTAATTCAGGATTTAAATTATTAGGAGATTTTGTAGGATGAGTAATATGGACAGTTACACTTGAGAAGGAAATAATATGCTTTAAAATTCGTTCAATCTCTTGATATTTTTGCAAATTCAAGCCCATTTGAAACGTTATTTTATTTTTTAAATCATCTTGTATTGTATCCATTTTCAGTAATTCTTTCGCAACTAGATAAACCTTAATCCTCCTGCTCCGCCAGTTCCAAAGAATCGGGCTGCCATTGGGCTTCGAAAACTTTTAAAACCTGACGCGCGGTTTCGTCGGCTTCGAGCAAATCCTGTGCCTGCTGCCTGCCTTCAAGCTGGAGGCGTTGGCGGCGCATGGTCGGGGTTTCCCAGCCCGCGTCGTCGCGCCACGGTTCGGTTTGCAATTTCAACGGCAGGCCGTAGGCTTCGGCAAGCGTGTTTTTGATTTTGTCGAGCCGCTCTTTGTTGGCAGTGGCGCGAGCTTCGTCGGTCAGCGATAGCATCATCAGATGGCTGCCTGCGTCGTAGTGCGTCCATGTGGCGTGTTGCGCCAGCATTTGCGCGGCACCGAGCTTGCGGGCGAAGTGTCGGACGATTGCCGCCCAGTTTTCAGTAGAAAACTCGGGCAGCGGGGCGAACTGCGTGTCTTCTTCTTCGTCGTCGCCGTCTTCTTCGGCTTCCGATTCTGCTTCTGCCGTATCGGCAGGGACGGCGTGTTCCCAATCCGGCGGCGGGGGCATTTCCGCGCTATCCGCTACGGGGTAGTCATGCTCGGGCGAACCGTAATCGTAGAAAGGCTCTGCGGAAGCTTCATGCGCAAACGATTCTGCATCCACGGCTTCTTCAATCGGGGTCGTCTGAATGGGGTTTTCAGACGACGTCTCAGGCAAGGAAATATCGGTTTCGTTGTTTGCTGCCCCGTAATCGGAAACTTGGTTTTCAGACGACGTTTCGTCTTGAGGGGTCGTCTGAAACGGCGTTTCTGCTTCGTTTGCGGACTGTGTGTTTGTCTCTGCTGCGTCAGAGATCGTCTGAACGCTCGCATCCGCCGTTTGTGCAGGCGTTTCTGTTACGGTTTCTGCCTTGCTCGGCGTGTCTTCCCAAGGTGGGACGTCGTTGTTTCCTTGAGTCGAAACCGGTTCGGCAACCTTGTTTTCAGACGACGTTGCAGGCGCGGAGGTCTTCTGAACGGGTGGTTCGGCGGCTTCAGACTGGGGAAGTTGTAAAGGCTTTTTTGCGGTATGAACACCCGTTTCGGCAGAATGCAGCTCGGTATTTTCAATATGTCCGCCAACGTCGTGCGCATCCGCTGCCAGCGGCGCAAACGCAAGCATACGCAGCAGGGTCATGACGAAGCCGGCGTATTCGTCGGGCGCAAGGCTCAAATCCTGTTTGCCATGGATAGCACATTGATAATAAAGCTGGATTTGTTCGCCGCTGAGTGCCTGACTCAGTTGCAACAGGGTTTCGCGCTCAGGGTCGTCGTGTGCCAAAGCGGAAGGAACCGCCTGTATCAAGGCGAGGCGTTGCAACAGCATGGCAAGTTCGCTCAACGCGCTGTCAAAGCCGATGGCGCGCGCCGCCATTTCCTGCGCTTTCGCCAGCAGGGCTTCGCCGTCCTGGTTGACGATACCCGCCAGCAGTTCGTACAGATATTGCTTGTCCACCGCACCAATCATTTGGCGGACGTCTTGTTCGGCAACGCTGCCCGAACCCATGGCGATGGCTTGGTCGAGCAGGCTCAGGGCATCGCGCATCGAGCCTGCGGCGGCACGGCCTAAGAGTTGCAGGGCGGCAGGTTCGTAGGCGATGTTTTCGTTGTTTAAAACATGGGCAAGGTGGTCGGCAACCTGTTGCGAAGTCATGTTGCGCAAGACAAATTGCAGGCAGCGGCTCAAAACGGTAATGGGAACTTTGTGCGGATCGGTGGTCGCAAGGATGAATTTGACGTGTTCGGGCGGCTCTTCCAGCGTTTTCAGCATGGCGTTGAACGCGCTTTTGGAGAGCATATGCACTTCGTCGATGATATAGACTTTGTATTTGCCGGCGGTCGGCGCGTATTGGGCGTTTTCCAGTACTTCGCGGATGTTGTCGATGCCGGTGTTGGAGGCGGCGTCGATTTCCAGCAGATCGACGTAGCGTCCGGTGTCGATTTGCGTACAGCTTTGGCACACGCCGCAAGGCTCGCCGTGTTGCGCGTTTTCACAGTTCAGGCTTTTCGCCAGAATACGGGCAATGGTGGTTTTCCCGACCCCGCGCGTACCGGTCAGCAGGTAGGCATGGTGCAGGCGGCCTTCGTCCAGCGCGTTGCGCAAGGCTTTGACGACGTGTTCCTGACCGACTAAATCGGCAAAGGTTTTCGGACGCCATTTACGGGCAAGAACTTGATAAGCCATAAGGTTTTCTCTGCTGGAAATAAATCGGAAGGTCGTCTGAAAAGTGGTTGAACGCCTTTCAGACGACCTTGGAAGATGACGGGTATTTTAGCATTTTTTTGATTTTTATTAAGGATTTTCTGTCTGCATATCGGGAAAGGCGCGTGTATAATCGTTAGAATATTACAAAATCTAAAATATCTTGAAGAACAAATCACTATGTCTGAAATCATCTTACGCAATCATTCCGCATCCATGCAGATAAACACCTTGGGCGCATATGTGGACAATTTGGTTTTACACGGTCGGGAAGTGTTATTCCCGAAAACCAGCGTCCAAGTCGGTACTGATACAAAATTACGCGGCGGGATGCACGTCTGCCTGCCGCAGTTCGGACCGGACGGTAAAAACCATTTGGCGCAACACGGTTTCGGCAGAACCTCTACTTGGCAAATCCGTTATCAAAACGAATCGGATGTCGGCTTGAGATTGATCAGTACGGCAAAAGGCTACGAAAACGTCGAATGGCTGCTGGATTACAGCCTGCCGAACGAAAACGAAGCAGTCGCCACGCTGACCGTCTGCAATTACGGCGACGCACCCGTGCGCACTTCGCCCGGTTTTCATCCCTATTTCCCCGCCGTCGGCACCCAATTCGATTTCAACGGCGCGCCCTACGATGCCGACTATATCGCACACACGGAATTTGTCGCCTCGCCGTCGGATACACATGTTGCGTTTGACGGACTTAAACTCGACATCCGAACGCAAAACCTGTCCGTTTACGCGCTTTGGAGCGACCGAAACGGACAATACACCTGCGCAGAGCCTACCGCCGAAGGCAACGCCTTTTTATCGCCTGCGCGCTGTGGGCAGTTTGTCTCGGGGCATGGCAAAAAGCGTTACGGCATGAAAATCCGTTTGATTGCTTGAATTTGGAGTGGATTTGTTTCAGGCCCTCAAATAAAAAACCACCTTGGAGAAGGTGGTTTTTGAACATTACAAACCGTTGTTGTTGATTGCATTCGCAATATCACGCACGGCGGTAACATACATCCGGCTGTTGTTATACTGCCAAACTGTATAGAAATTATTCAGACCGAGATAATATTCAAATACGCCCGGACTGGTTTCCAAGCTGAACAAAACGGCTTTCTCATTGTCGGCAACCGCTTTTTGCGGAACCACGCCCATTGCTTTGAAATCGGCAACGGTACGGTTCAATGCGGTTTTTTCATCAATGATGGCTTTTAAATCGGGCGTAATTGTCAGATTGACGGGAACAATCATTTTGCCGCCTGTTTTCCAACCGTGTTGCTTCATATAATTGGCAACAGAGGCGGCAACGTCGCCGATATTGTTCCAAATATCGCGGTGTCCGTCGCCATCATAGTCTACCGCCCATTTGCGATAGCTCGAAGGCATGAATTGCGGCATACCCATTGCGCCCGCATAGCTGCCTTTGAAATCAAAAACATTCTCTTTTTCTTCTTTCGCCATCAGCAAAAGCTCAATCAGCTCGTTTTGGAAAAATTCGGCGCGGCGCGGATAATCAAAACCCAAGGTACTCAAAGCATCGGCAACGCGGAAGCTGCCTGTATTTTTACCGTAGTTGGTTTCAATGCCGATAATCGCTACAATCAACTCGGCAGGTACACCGTATTTGCGTGCCACATCATCGATAACGGCACGGTTGGCGGCGTAAAACTGTTTGCCGCCGTTAAATTTCGTCGCGCCGGAGTTGCCCGTGCGGAATTCATACCAAGGGCGAGAAGTTGACGGGCGGTACATGATATTGATGATATTGCCCTTGTAAACCACGCCATTGAAAAAGTTTTGCAGCTCGGCTTCTGTAAACTGCTTTTTCGCTGCCTCATAACGGATAAACTGGCGGACATTGGTATTGGCATTAAAGCCGCTACTGGCAACCGATTCCGCAGCAGAATCAAAAGCAGGACGCTGGTTTTTGCTTTGATTGATCGGCTCAACCGTTTTAGCAGACTCAACGTTTGTTTTGGTTGTACTACAAGCGGAAAGCAGCAACGCGGTTGATATTGCGATGAAAGGGATAAGTTTTTTCATATCTGAATTTATAGTCACTAAGGAAGCAGTCTTAATTATGCAAAAAGGTCGTCTGAAAGACGGTAGGAATATACATTCCCTTTCCTTTCAGACGACCTTTTAAGACTGTCTATTACTCGGCAGCCGCAACAACAGCAACGGTAATCGCAGCAACAGCGTCAGTGTGCAGAGCCACTTCAACTTCGTACTCGCCTACGGCTTTCAGAGGGCCGTTAGGCAGGCGGACGTTGGATTTTACAGCTTCAACGCCTGAAGCAACAATCGCAGCAGCGATGTCGGCATTGGTAACGGAACCAAACAGACGACCGTCCACACCGGCTTTTTGAGCGATAGTGATGGTTTGACCGTCCAGTTTTTCTTGACGTGCTTTAGCATCGGCCAAGATTTCGGCTTGTTTGGCTTCCAATTCGGCACGGCGTGCTTCGAATTCTTTCATGTTGGCTTCAGTAGCGCGTTTGGCTTTGCCGGCAGGAATCAGGAAGTTGCGGGCGTAACCGTTTTTTACGGTAACGATGTCGCCCAGGTTGCCCAAACCGCCGATTTTCTCTAACAGAATAATTTGCATGATTTAAACTCCAAAATTATTTGTGTTGATCGGTG
>CAUSOO010000032.1:0-25111 GCA_963533245.1 uncultured Neisseria sp. | reverse complement strand
TTTGAGCTAAGGCGAGGCAACGCCGTACTGGTTTAAAGTTAATCCACTATAAGAATGCAAGGCAGGAACTTGGCGCTTTATCTCCATCCACTCAAAACAAAAGAGAGAATTTATGGACACAACCAAACCTACTCCCCATCCCGACCAACAGGCCAACCGCCGCTACCTGACCGTGTGGCGGTGGCATTTTTATTTCGGGCTATTGGTCGCGCCCTTTCTGACCCTGCTTGCCGTAACAGGTCTGGGCATGCTTCTATTCGCCAACATCACCGGTAAAGAGGGCGAGCGCATACACGTTACCCCGCAGGCGCAGGCGCAGCCTTTGTCGGCGCAGGCGGAAGCGGCACGGCAGTCTGTGAACCCCGAAACCGCTTCGGTGGTGCAATATATCGCGCCGCGCGCCGACGATATGGTTGCCGTGTTCCGCGTGAACAACGACGACAAAGCGACCATGGTCGCCGTCGATCCTTACACGGCGAAAGTCGTCAGTTCCATGCCGCGCAATGAGGGCTGGTATCACACGATGGACGAAATCCACGGCGATATGATGCTCGGCACGGCGGGCGATTACCTGATAGAAACTGCCGCGTCGCTGACCATCCTGATGATGATCACGGGGATTTATCTTTGGTGGGCGAAACAGCGCAGCCTGAAATCCATGCTTGTGCCGCAAACGGGCAAAGGACGCTCGTGGTGGCGTAGCATGCACGGCGCATTCGGCACTTGGGTTTCTTTGATTTTATTGCTGTTCTGCCTGTCTGGTGTTGCTTGGGCGGGCATTTGGGGCGGTAAGTTCGTTCAGTCGTGGAGCCAGTTCCCCGCCGGCAAATGGGGGGTCGAACCGAACCCCGTATCCGTCGTGCCGACCCACGGCGATGTGTTGAACGACGGCAAAACCAAAGAAGTACCGTGGATTCTGGAACTCACGCCCATGCCTGTTTCCGGTACGACGAAGGGCGAAAACGGCATCAATCCGAGCGAACCGATGACTTTGGAAACGGTTGACCGCTTCGCCCGCGAAATCGGTTTCAAAGGCCGCTACCAGCTCAACCTGCCCAAAGGCGAAACGGGCGTGTGGACGCTGTCGCAGGATTCGATGAGCTACGACATGATCAGCCCGACCGCCGACCGCACGGTGCACATCGACCAATACAGCGGCAAAATTCTGGCCGACATCCATTTCGACGATTACAACTTCTTCGGCAAATTCATGGCGGCGAGCATCGCGCTGCACATGGGAACGCTGGGCTGGTGGAGCGTGCTGGCGAACGTCTTGTTCTGCCTGGCGGTTATCTTCATCTGTGTCAGCGGCTGCGTGATGTGGTGGAAACGCCGCCCGTCCAAAGCGGGCGGACTGGTTCCTCCGGCGCAGAAAATCGAGCTGCCGGTATGGTGGGCAATGGCTGTGCCGCTTTTGATTGTGGCGGTATTGTTCCCGACCGCCATCGCCGCCATCGCCGTGATTTGGCTCTTGGATACGGCTTTGCTGTCGCGGATTCCGGCGCTGTCGCGGTGGTTCAAATAAACGCTTGCGACGTGTGGCAAACGATAAATCGTCAGGCTTGATTTGCCAAAATTGAAAGGTCGTCTGAAAACCAAATTAGGTTTTCAGACGACCTTTTTTGACGATTAACTGCAAATATAGTGGATTAACTTTAAATCAGGACAAGGCGACGAAGCCGCAGACAGTACAGATAGTACGACAAGGCAACGCCGTACTGGTTTAAAGTTAATCCACTATACTTGAATCGGTCAGAAGCTAAGGGGAGATAATCTACACCGGTTCCTTAATTATTTTTTAGGTTGTATGAAATGCTCCGCTTCCTTCAAGATTTCAGGTTTCACAATTCCCTGTAAATCCTTAGTGGGGATAGTAAACTCAGGTCTGCCTAAAACATATGCACCAATTTCGTAACTTTGATACAGGAAAGTCAAGCCGTTTTTATCGAAACGCCAGTTTTCCGTAGCGGAAAAATCATTGCCGTTATACTCGACAATATATTTCCGCGCGCTTTTTTCGTCACCATCTCGGCTTTCCACCAAATACTTGACATAGGCTTCTTTAATCAGATGCGTCAGCTTTGCTTTTTGTCCGGGCAACAGGATATCATCCAATTTAAGCGGCTTCGGATTGGCAATGCCGCGTTTCAACACCATCAGCGTGTGCACGCCGTTTCCGTGTGCGCCACAGGTATATTCCCAGTCTTCTTGTCCGAAAACGGCATAATTGGGCGTATAGCCTTCCAGTTCTAACGTATCCACATAGTCCAACGCACAAGGAGAGCCATCATCTTTGCCGAGTTTCCTATTTTCCCGATTGGTCTCCTTTACGTCTTTGTCGCGTATTAAGGTCGTCTGAACCGATTTCTGCGTAGGCAGTTTGCCTCCCATTTCTTTCCTGACCCAGTCATCCAAATGTTTATCACCGGTAATCGGATAGCCGACAGTAAGTTGATGGCAAAGGGGTTTGCCTTCACTGTTTTTGCCGGCACAGGATTTGGCTTCCAATATTTTGTCTTTAAACGATAAAGGCGAAGCCTGAACATTTGCAGAGAAAATGAGGGACAGTGCGGCGGCGGCAAGCGTTTTGCGGAACATATCAACACCTATTAGGATTTTGATTTAATTAAAGGAAAGCCCAATGCTTCGCGGCTTTCGACGTATTTCTGCGCCACGGTGCGGCTCAGCGCGCGGATGCGGCCGATGTAGGTGGCGCGTTCGGTCACGGAAATGGCGCCGCGTGCGTCTAAGAGGTTGAAGGTGTGTCCGGCTTTGAGGACCAGCTCGTAGGCGGGCAGGGCGAGGCTGGCGTTTTCTTCGGCGAGCAGGCGTTTGGCTTGCGCTTCGTAGTCGTTGAACTGGCGCAGCAGCCAGTCGGCATCGCTGTATTCGAAGTTGTAGGTGGATTGTTCGACTTCGTTTTGGTGGTACACGTCACCGTAGGTGACGGTGTTGCCGTCGAGCGTTTTTGCCCAAACGAGGTCATAGACGTTTTCTACGCCTTGCAGATACATCGCCAAGCGTTCGATGCCGTAGGTGATTTCGCCGAGTACGGGGGTGCAGTCGATGCCGCCGACTTGTTGGAAGTAGGTGAACTGGGTCACTTCCATGCCGTTGAGCCAGACTTCCCAGCCCAAGCCCCATGCGCCGAGGGTGGGGTTTTCCCAGTCGTCTTCGACGAAGCGGATGTCGTGGACTTTGGGGTCGATGCCCAATTCGCGCAGGGAATCGAGATAGAGGTCTTGGATATTGGCGGGGGCGGGCTTAAGGGCGACCTGGAACTGGTAATAGTGTTGCAGGCGGTTGGGGTTGTCGCCGTAGCGGCCGTCTTTGGGGCGGCGGCTGGGTTGGACGTAGGCGGCAAACCAAGGCTCGGGACCGAGCGCGCGCAGGCAGGTGGCGGGGTGGGAAGTACCGGCGCCGACTTCCATGTCGAAAGGTTGGATGACGGTGCAGCCTTTGTCTGCCCAGAATGTTTGCAGTTTGAAGATGATTTGTTGGAAGGTGAGCATGGCTTATGTTTCGGATTGGGATAAAAGGGGGATTTTACTGTTTTGACGGTGTTTTGGGTAGGTGTACAGGCAGATGGAATGGTGGGGCGGCGGTGTGATTTGACTGTCAATAAATGCGGAAACATGCCACAATGCCGTTATCCTGTTGTCTGTTTTAATCTGTTTTGATTGAATTTGAGGAGTCGCCCATGACCCCGATTTTGGCTTTCGATATTGAAACCGTACCTGATGTGAACGGCATCCGCCTGTTGTACGACCTGCCTGCCTCTTTGCCGGACGACGAGGTGGTCTTGTTTGCCCAGCAGAAACGACGCGCCCAAAACGGCTCTGATTTTATGCAACACCACTTACACCAAGTGGTCGCCATTTCCTGCTGTATGCGCTGGGGGCAGGACAAAATCCACGTCGGCACCATAGGCGAAATGCACGACAGTGAAGAGGAAATGATCGCCAAGTTTTTCGATCTTATCGAAAGCCATACGCCGCAATTGGTCAGTTGGAACGGCGGCGGCTTCGACCTGCCCGTCCTGCATTACCGCGCGCTGATACACGGCATTGCGGCGGCGCGTTATTGGGATATGGGCGAGGGCGATTTCGGCGACAGCCGCGATTTCAAGTGGAACAACTACATCAGCCGCTACCACAACCGCCATTGCGACCTGATGGATCTGCTCGCCCTGTACCAACCGCGTGCCAATGTGCCGCTGGACGATATGGCGAAACTTTGCGGTTTCCCCGGTAAACTGGGCATGGACGGCAGTAAAGTTTGGGAGGCGTTCCACGCAGGTCGTCTGAAAGACATCCGCGATTATTGCGAAACCGATGCGGCAAACACTTATTTAATGTTCCTGCGCTTCCGCCTGATGAGCGGCGCTTTGGATGCGGACGAGTATGAAGTGGAAGTCAAACGGCTGAAGCATTACCTGACCGGACAGGCTCAGGACAAGCAGCATTGGAACGAGTTTGTCGCCGCGTGGCGTTAACAGCGTGGTGATTTCCTAAAGCCCTGACGATGGGCGGAAAGCCGCTAATTTATAGTGGATTAACTTTAAATCAGGACAAGGCGACGAAGCCGCAGACAGTACAGATAGTACGGCAAGGCGAGGCAACGCCGTACTGGTTTAAAGTTAATCCACTATACAATAGCGGTGTATCGGGCTGGATTGTTTTCCTGATACTGAAAAGCAGTTGGCATTTGGTTTGGTAAAGCGGTTATTGGGAAAAAAGGGAGCGCGGGCGGTTTGATTGTAAGGATGTGAACGATATTGGATGAAAAAGGTCGTCTGAAATCTGTCGGCTCCTATATTGTTAGGGAGCTGAATTTCAGACGACCTTTGCATTCGGAAAATTCCTTTGCTTTTAGAACAACACTCCTGTCGGCTCGCTGCCTTCCGGGATGTCATATTTCGGATAGCTCGGCGTGCTGGCGGGGGTGTTGTACAGTTTTGCCGGATTTGCTTCAGGACGAACGCTTTGGTTTGGTGCGGAAGCGGGCGTATCGTCAGCTTCGACTTCGACTTCGATTTCAGTACCTTTAGGCAGAACCACATCTTTGACCGGAGCAGGCTTAGGCGCAATTTTAGGTTTGCTGAAAGCGCTGGAGCCGCTCGTCCAGGCGAGTGATTTCAACGGGGTTTTGAGTTTGACGCCTTTGGCACAGGTCAGACAGTTGGCGGCACCGGTGCGGTTTTTTAAAATAGCGTCTACTTTAGCCGGATTAATGGTTTTACCGTGTGCTTTTGCCCAAGCGGCAATACTTTTCTTCAAGACGGCAGTATCCAGATTTTTTTTGCCGTATGGGTCTTGGTATGCAGCCAGCCAAAGGTTTTGGTTGGCATCTTCGTTGAGGCTGGCCATTTGGTAGATGACGGAGGCGGGAGCGCCGGAGGCGATTGTTTTGGCAAATTCCAGTGCATCCGGAGACTTCATGCGGACGCAGCCGTGACTGCGGACGCCCGGTACGCTGGCAGGGGCATTAGTGCCGTGAATGCCTAAACCGAGTTTAGGATCACCGAGACGGACAAAAACAGGACCGAGCGGATTGTTAGGGCCTGCTGGTACGCTTTTGACGCCGTCGCCACGTTCTTTTTGGATGGATTTAGGGATGTGCCAAGTCGGATTGAAGGCTTTTGCACCGATTTTGTGTTCGCCCAATGTGGTTTGGGTCATGGCCTTGCCGACGGCGACAGGATAGATTTTGGTCAGTTTGCCGTCTGTATATAAGAATAGGCGTTGTTGCGGAATATTGATGACGACGTGCTGACCTTCGGAAACGGGAGAGACGTCCGGGATGGGTGTGTTGGCTGAGGCGGCGGTAACGAAGAAGGCAGCGGTCAGGCCGAAAATAGTTTTTTTCATGTGTCGTAATACTTGTAATAAATGAAAAGAAGATTTTGGGAAATCATACCTGAATCTGTATTTTTTTGTGCGAAAATATGCCCTTTCGGTTGCTTGCCGGTTTGAGCGGCAGTTATGGATTGAGGTCGTCTGAAAAGATAAACCGGGTGTCGAGTGGATAAGTGATGGCTGATACGAAATGTTTTGACGGCGTGGCTGATGTTTTTTCTTTGGATTATGAGGGTCGCGGCGTTGCCAGAGTACATGGCAAAACTGTCTTTATTAAAGGTGCGCTGCCTACTGAGGAAGTGTCGTTTCGGGTGCTGAGGGAGAAGAAACAGTTCAGTGAAGCAGAGACAGTAGAAGTATTAAAAGAGTCGGTTGAACGGGTCCGGCCTGCGTGTGGTTATTATGAGACATGTGGCGGCTGTTCGTTGCAACATGTGTCTCCAACCGCTCAAGTTGCATTGAAACAACGTATTTTGGAAGAACAGCTCGAGCGTATCGGCAGAGTCAGACCGGAACAGATTCTTCCGCCTATTTATGGTTCGGCTTGGCATTATCGGGATAGGGCGCGGTTGAGTGTCTCAGTCGATAAGAAGGGTCGTCTGAAAATGGGTTTTCAGGCGAAAAAAACGAATGAAGTGGTCGATATTGAAACATGTCAGGTGTTGCCTAAACATATTTCAGATGTTTTACCTATGGTGAAATTGTTGTTGCAAACACTGTCTGATGGCGGGGCGGCAGTCCGATTTGTAGAATTTTTTAATAGCCGTGCATTGGTTGTTTTGAACATTTGTTTCATAAAAAAACCGTCTGGCTACTCTTTGAAGCAAATTGAGGCATGGTTTGATAAGATATCAGGTGGGGTAAAGCAAGTTTGGCAGGTTTGGTTTCAATATGGGCGCGAGCCGTCAACTGCACTTTACCCTAAAGATTTGCCCGAATTGAAATACGGTTTGCCTGAATTTTCGGTAGAAATGCCTTATCAGCCGGGTGATTTTACGCAGATTAATGCGGACTTGAATGCCGTAATGATCAGCAGGGCTTTGCGCCTGTTGGATATACAGCCTAATGACAGGGTGGCAGATTTATTTTGCGGGTTGGGCAATTTCAGCCTTCCTATGGCAAAGAGCGGTGCGTCAGTAACGGGTATTGAAGGATTGGATTCCCTTGTTTTGCGTGCCAGGCAAAACGCTCTTCGAAACAGTTGTGTAAAATATGTGTCGTTTGAGGTAGCAGATTTGTTTGAGACAGATGAGCAGACGGTAGCCTCATGGGGGGTATTCGACAAAATGTTGCTCGATCCGCCCAGGAGTGGTGCTTATGCTGTTGTCAAATCGCTACATACACCATACCTGCCGAAAAAAATCGTATATGTTTCATGTAATCCTTCAACCTTTGCACGTGACGCGGAAGTATTGGTAAATAAGGGTTACAACTTCAAATCTGCAGGCATTATGAATATGTTTGCACAAACTTCTCATGTCGAATCTATCGGCGTGTTTGAGTTGTAAATCCGATAGTGGGAGTGTCTGACAAATGGTTTTTAATGTAATTATTGGTTGAATCATGTTATCATAATTCAATTGGGGAATAGATGATTCGGCTGTTTCCATAAATGCCGGACATCAAAATATATGTAGTTTTATTTGCCGCACCACAGTATCGGGAGGTGTTCTTGAAAAATCCACTTTTAATCATATTGCTAGTGCTTTTGTTTATGGTGCTGCTGTTTATTTTTTATAAACAGAAGGGCACAGCTAAAACTAAAAAGACGACAAAAGCAGCTAAAGCATCATCCAAAAAAAACCATCACCCAAATCAAGAAAGTATTGAAGGGGGAAGTCCAGATTGGGTTGATCAGGTCAATCAATCCGTTTCCGATCCGGATCAACAAGATTGGGAATGGGGAGGCAGTGGTTCTGCCGGTTCAACTACGTCTGTATCTGCACAAGAAGTCGACCCACTGACGGAATATCAAGTATATAAGCAATTTGGTTATGAGAGTAAGGCTGCCGAATCTTTGGCGGGTTATTTGAATGGCCTAAACGATGGGGCTCCTGAAAAATTAGTACATGAGCTTGTCGGGCTGAGTCTGCGTGTTGGCAATATCGATATGCTGACAGACGCCTTGGAGCGTCATGGCTCTGTCTTGTCTGAAGAAAGTCTGGCTGAGTACGTTAAAGCCGGCTTGATGTCCGATCAGACGCATTTGCCGTTACGCGTATTGGCAGAAAACCGTTTGGGATGGAGCATGCAGGAAATCGAGCGCCAAATCGGAGAGCAACCTGATTTGGAAGAGGCTTCGACATCCGCTCCTGCGATGACTAATGACAATGCAGGCGCTAATCACGCCCCTGGCGTTTCCAAACGCGCTGCTATCGTATTGGGCAAGAAAGAGTTTACCGATATTACTCCGGAAGAAATGGGAGCCGTTATCGGATTTGTTAAACCTGAACAAAGTGCCAAAATCTTAAAAGATAAAGTAGGCTATGAAACTGCCGTTCAACAATATAACCGTGCCATTCAAAGCTCTTCTAAGCCGGCAAGCCTTATCATCGATGCATTAAAACTTGACTATCAGCATGAAGAAATCAGTCAGTTTGCTAAACACTTGTGGAAGTTGTACCACTCATTGGGTCAGTATGGCCGCCAAGTGAAAGAACGCATGCTGGGTTGGGGATATAGCCTTGGTTATCATGAAGTATTTGATGATTTGGAGAAAGGACCTAACGAAAATAAAATCAGAGAAATTGGTTTGGAAAGGGGTTATATCCGACCTACTTCTCTTCAAATGAAAGCTAAATATCGCGAACTGGTACAAAAAGATTCTTCTATCATTAGCGTCAACGCCTCTCCTGCAGATGAAGCATTGAAAGAAGTTGAATCTTTACTGATGTACGGTCAGTTGGATTTGGCCATAGGTACTTTGGAACAAGCTGTTTTACAGTACCCGCAAGAATCTCAATTGTATGTGATGCTGTTCGATCTTTACGAAAGAGTAGAGGACTGGGCACGTCTGGAACAATTCTTGCGCTTATTGCGTGAACGCGTTGTCAGCCTTCCGGAAGAAGTAGTATTGGCAATGAGCCGTTTGCTGCAACATGTAAATCAACATTCAAAAAAATAAAATAATTAGAGAGTACCATGATGGATAATCTGTTACCTAAAATCAAAACCATACGGATTATGCTGCGCGATATGAGCGAGCAGCAAGAAGCCGTTTTCCGTATGGCCTTTAAAATGCACAATACGACGAACTATCAGATTCTTGACTCAGATTCAGATGAAATACCAGATTTAGTATTGGTAGATACTGATACTGCTGAGGGCATTGAGACTTGGAAAACGCTCAAAATCAAATACCCTGATATTCCTGTTGCGATGTTTTGTTCGCAAGAGCCATCTGTTACAACGCCGTATTTGGCTAAGCCGGTTAAATTCGATACCTTATTCCCGATTTTGAGAAGTTTGGCGCAGGGCGGGAATATTTTTGATGCTTCGGCTCAAAAGGCAGAAGTACAAGAAGGAGCGCAAAACGGTAACGAAAGTAGAAAGGCTACTATTCGTCGCTTTAATCCGAATAAAGGATTGCTTGGTGCCTTGAAGTTTGCCAGTCAAGGCCATCAGGATATTGCCGTTTTACATGAGGGTAAACCGGTATTAATCGTTTTCCCAAGTATTCAAAGGGTATTGCTGACAGTCAACGCCCATGAGCTAGAAGGGCTTTGTAAGAATGACAATTTATCTGTTGTATGCAAAGTCGTGCCGGATAATCCCCAGTGGAAAGAAAAAGCCAAAGTAACGATTATGTCTTGTTTGTGGCAGATGGCAATTTGGACTGCTCAGGGAAGATTGATTTATCCGATGACTCCTCAAACGATTTTCACTTTAAAGCGTTGGCCTAATTTGACCAGGCTTGCTCCGGTTCCAGAGTCTATGAGGTTATCTGCGTTTTTAACTAAAACATCAGTCAACTTAAATATCCTCTATAAAGTTATGCCTTTGGAAATGCCGGATATCTTGAATTATTTGGCGGCAACCTCTGTAACAGGCTTTTTGGCAACGGATAGCGAATATGCTCCGAATCAAGCTAATCAGCATGCCAATATTTCTGAACATGTTAGTGTTAATAGCGATGTGCCTGATAGTCAGATGGTTAAGGATGCAGAAAAAGTGGCAGGTCCTTCGCAAGAGCAGCCACGCGGTTTGTTACAGCGCTTAATGCGTAAATTATTGGGAAAACGCTAAAAAGGACATGTAATGAAAGAAAATAAAATTATCTTTACCGGTCCGGTTGGAGTAGGTAAAACAACAGCAATTTCTGCGTTATCAGATGAGCCGCCTGTACAAACAGATGCATCTGCATCAGATATGACGCTGGTTCGTAAGGGGTATACCACCGTAGCAATGGATTATGGTGTGATCCATTTGGATGAAGAAGTCAAAGTTCATTTATATGGTACACCGGGGCAAGAACGTTTTAACTTTATGTGGGAAATTCTAAGCCAGGGTAGTATGGGATTGGTATTGCTTTTGGATAATACACGAACAAACCCATTGAAGGATTTGCAATTCTTCTTGGAAGCATTCCGAGAATTATTGAAAACAGCGCCATTAGTAGTAGGCGTTACCAAAATGGATATTCGTTCATTGCCAAGCGTTGATGTATATCAGAAATATTTAGCACAAAATAATTTTAATGTACCGGTTTTTGAGATTGATGCTCGTAGAGAAGATGATGTCAAACAATTGGTTAGCGCAATGTTGTTCTCAATTGATCCGGGTTTAGAGGTATAAAATGGAATCAACACTTTCTTTGCAATCAAATTTATATCCCAGAATTACACCTGCTGGTGCTTATTATGCAGTAACCAGCGATACACCAAGCGCAAGTAGAACATTGCTATATAGCTTATTGCGTGCAAACCCGTCAGAGGTCATTAGTAGCGAAAAAATTCTAGCTTGGGCTGATACCAGTGATATCAATACGGCTTTAAACTTGTTGTACCGTTTGCAACGTTTAGAGTTTTTATATGGTGATGAAAATATTAGTAACGAAGATATTCATTTAACAGATGAGCAGTTACCGGAATTGTTAGAGCAGTTGTCTAATTCAGGTAAAGCTTTGCTGGCTGATGAGAATGGCCTGTATTTTGCCAATGCTAATTTTCATCATGAAGCTGCCGAAGAGTTGGGCCTGTTGGCAAGCGAAGTGGCTAAGATGGAAGATGGTCATCGTCTGCTGATTCGTAACAATTTGCATATCAATAATAGTGCATGGGGGATTTGTGATCCTTCTGGTCAGAGCGAGTTAACATTTTTCCCATTGTATATTGGTGAAACTAAGCTGATTCTAGTTATAGGTGGTATGCCTGACTTAAATAAAGAGGCGTTTGTGACACTGGTTAAAGTGTTGTACCACAGATATGGTAGCCGCCAGCAAACTATATAACTAAAGTTATAATTTGAGAATGGAATAAATATGCAACAATTATTAATCTCTGTGTTGAGTGATTTAAATAATACTTCTCCCGATATTACAGCTTCAGCTGTAATATCGACTGATGGTTTGCCAATTGCTACAATGCTTCCATCACATTTGAATGCGGACAGAGTTGGTGCTATGTCTGCAACATTGTTGGCATTGGGCAACCGTTCAGTGCATGAGCTGGCATGTGGTGAGTTGGATCAAGTGATGGTCAAAGGTAAAACAGGTTATATTCTGTTGAGTCAAGCAGGTGATAATGCAGTATTGGCACTGATGGCGAAGGAAAGCGGTAAGCTGGGTTTGATCTTGCTGGATGCTAAACGTGCTGCTAAACATATTGCAGAAATTTTATAAAACCGCATATAAATCATATCATTAATGATAATAGGGGATTGATTCTTGACTTCTTGTTTTTTTTAAGATAGAATTCCCCTTCTAATTCCCCGATAGCTCAGTCGGTAGAGCGACGGACTGTTAATCCGCAGGTCCCTGGTTCGAGCCCAGGTCGGGGAGCCAAATATCAAAAGCCTGAACATCGAAAATATGTTCAGGCTTTTTTATAAAGTAGGTTGTATTGATATTTTCTTTATGCAGTTGTTTCGTGGAATTGAATTGTTGTCATAAAAGCGCAAACCTATTGCATCTTACAAATAGTAGCAATGCATAGACGGATTTTCAGACGACCTTGGATTCGAATTTGAAGTGCAACTTTCCATAACAGAAAAAGGCCAGTATGCGGCAAGTGTTGCACTTCAAATCCGAATCCGCCGATTTCTTCAAACTATTCGCAGTTTGATACTTTTGCTCAAGATTCTCAGTTTAAAAATACTGAAAGCCAGTACCTGCAGATGGTAAATTTGCACTAAATCCCTATTTTTCAAAGGTCGTCTGAAACCATCCTTTCTTCATATGAAACCGTCTTTTTCGCATCAAACCATATATCAAACTGTAAAAATACAATAAAATCCCATATTAGACTGAAAATCACGGAGTAAACATGAAACTGAAAACCCTTACCCTTGCTGCTGCTCTGCTGGCCCTGACCGCCTGCGACAACAAAGTCCAAACCAGCGTCCCCGCCGACAGTGCGCCTGCAGCTTCAGCAGCCTCCGCTGCGCCTGTCGCTTTAGTTGAGGGGCTTAACTACACCACACTCAGCACGCCTATTCCCCAACAGCAGGCAGGTAAAGTCGAAGTCCTCGAATTTTTCGGCTACTTCTGTCCACACTGCGCCCACCTCGAACCCGTTTTGAGCAAACACGTCAAAACCTTCAAAGACGACACCTACCTTCGTACTGAACACGTTGTTTGGGGCGATGAGATGAAACCGTTGGCGCGCCTTGCTGCCGCCGTCGATATGGCGGTCGCAGACACCAAAGACATTGCAAACAGCCATATCTTTGATGCTATGGTTAATCAGAAAGTCAAACTGCAAGACCCTGAAACCCTCAAAAAATGGTTGGCCGAGCAAACCGCTTTTGACGGCAAAAAAGTCCTCGCCGCCTACGAATCCCCCCAAAGCCAAACCCGCGCAGACAAAATGGCAGAGCTGACCAATACCTACAAAATCGACGGCACGCCTACCGTCATTGTCGGCGGCAAATACAAAGTCGAATTTGCCGAGTGGGAATCAGGTATGAAAACCATAGACCTGCTTGCAGACAGAGTACGCGAAGAACAAAAAACTGCCAAATAATCCCAAAAAGCAAACAGCCGTCCGAAACCGCGATTTCAGGACGGCTGTTTTCACAAAAAACCCGGCAAAAAACTAAGCGGGACAGAGAAACGGGCGCACATCCCCCATATCCCTTATAATATCCCCCATTCCCATTTTTTCAGACGACCTCAGACACAAAAGGTCGTCTGAAACCCAAAATACAAGAGAACACCATGAAATTCATCGACGAAGCAAAAATCGAAGTCGCCGCAGGCAAAGGCGGTAATGGCGCAACCAGTTTCCGCCGCGAAAAATTCGTACCGCGCGGCGGCCCCGACGGCGGCGACGGCGGCAAAGGCGGCAGCGTCTGGGCAGAAGCCGACGAAAACACCAACACCCTCGTCGAATACCGCTTCGTCAAACGCTACCAAGCCAAAAACGGCGAAAAAGGCCACGGTTCCGACCGCTACGGCGCAGGTGCGGACGACATCGTCCTCAAAATGCCCGTCGGCACCCTCATCCGCGACCTCGATACCGACGAAATCGTTGCCGACCTCACTTACCACGGTCAGCGCGTCTGCCTAGCCAAGGGCGGTAAAGGCGGCTTGGGCAATATCCACTTCAAATCCTCCGTCAACCGCGCACCCAAACAATCCACCCCTGGCGAAGAAGGCGAAACCCGTTCCCTGCAACTCGAACTCAAAGTCCTCGCAGATGTCGGCTTATTAGGCATGCCCAACGCCGGTAAATCCACCCTGATTACCGCCGTATCCGCCGCACGCCCCAAAATCGCCAATTACCCCTTCACCACCCTACACCCGAATTTAGGCGTCGTGCGTATCGACGAAAACCATAGCTTCGTCATGGCAGACATCCCCGGCCTGATTGAAGGCGCGGCAGAAGGCGCAGGCCTCGGCCACCGCTTCCTCAAACACTTATCGCGCACCGGCCTGCTGCTGCACGTCGTCGATTTGGCCCCCTTTGACGAAACCGTCAATCCCGCCGAAGAAGCACTCGCCATCATCAACGAACTGCGCAAATACGACGAAGAACTTTACGGCAAACCGCGCTGGCTCGTGCTGAACAAACTCGACATGCTCGACGACGACGAAGCCCAAGCACGCACCGCTGCCTTCCTCGAAGCCATCGGCTGGGATTACCCCAAACCCGATGACCGCTTCCAATTCGACATGGAAACCCCGCGCCTCTTCCAAATCAGTGCACTGGCACACCAAGGCACGCAAGACCTCGTGCGCCAAATCGGGTTGTATCTGAACGAGAAAAAACGCTTGGAAGCCGAAGCGGCTGCCGCGGAAAAAGCCGCCGCGCAAGCGGAAATTGCCGATATGCAGCCGAAAACGGATACCAGCGTGTTTAAGGCGGAGTAGATTTGATAGGTTTAAATAAATGAATGCAGCTCAAATAGATGCGATTCGATTGGAAGTAAATAACAGATTAAATCAGTCTTCTAAATTAAAATTTGCTCAGTTTATGACGCCCTCTATCATTGCTGATTTTATGGCAGGACTTTTTACGCCTAGTCAAAGTAAAATTTCCCGTTTATTAGATTGTGGTGCTGGTATCGGTTCATTAGCTTTAGCAGTAGATAGAAAAAAGATTGGCATTAGTCATACTGATTTTTGGGAAATTGACCCAGTTATGGCTCATGAATTGGAAAAAAATGTCCGTTTTGCTTCATTCACTAGTGATATTCATATTTCTGACTTTATTGAAGACGCTGTTAATAATATACATCGATATCGATATACTCATGCAATTCTGAATCCACCTTATAAAAAATTAAACAGTCGGTCAAAACATCGAAAATTACTTAATAGCATTGGACTTGAGACCGTTAATTTATATAGTGCATTTTTAGGGCTAACCATTCTTCAAATGCAACATTTAGGGCAAATTGTCGCTATTATCCCTCGTTCTTTTTGTAATGGTGCTTATTATAAAAATTTTAGGAAATTTATTTTGCAGCATTGCGCAATCGAACATATTCATATTTTTGAAAGCCGAAAAAAAGTTTTTCACGATGACCGCGTTTTACAAGAAAACATTATTATTAAATTGATAAAAGGAAAAAAACAAGAATCCGTTGTTGTATCCTCTTGTAAAGATAGTGAATTTAATGGATATTCTTCTAACATTTTTCCATTTTCTCAAATTGTAACAGAGGGAGACTCTGAAAATTTCATCCGAATTCCTAACCAAAGTTCAATTAATATTCCAAGTGCTTTTAAATATAATTTAACTGATATTGGTTTACAAGCCAGCACCGGTCCAATTGTCGATTTCAGAATAAAATCTCTACTGGAGCAGAATATCAACAATGAAAATATCCCTTTGTTCTATCCACATCATTTTTCAAAAGACGGTCTTATTCACCCAAGACAGCATAAAAAACCTAATGCGATCAAATACACAAAAAATTCTGAAAAATATCTACTGCCTAATGACGGCTGGTATGTAATAGTAAAACGATTTTCTGCGAAAGAAGAAAATAAAAGAATCAATGCTTTTATAATCAATCCTGAAAAGATTCAGCATTCTTTTATTGGGTTAGAAAATCATTTAAATTTTTTTCATATAAACAAACATGGATTTGATGAATTTTTAGCAAAAGGATTAATCTGTTTTTTAAATTCAACTTGGCTAGATAAATATTTCAGAGAGTTTTCCGGCCATACTCAAATCAATATAACTGATTTAAAAAATTTACCTTACCCATCTTTAGATATTTTAAGAAGTTGGGGTAAAAAATATCATTCCGATATGTCTTCCGAAGAAATAAACACTTTTATACAGCAATATGTTTGAAAAATCATCTCACTCTAAAATTGACCAAGCTCTCCAGATATTAGAGCTCTTAAACATGCCTAGAGCACAACAGAATGAACGGACTGCTTTATGCTTATTATGCCTAGCAGGCATAACACCTGATTCTGATTGGGAAAGGGCATTTAATCCATTAGTTGGTATTACACCAATTATGCAGTGGTGCCTGACCCATTATGGCAAAGAATACGCACCCAATACACGAGAAACATTCAGGCGACAATCTATGCACCAATTCGTTGAAGCAGGTATCTGTTTATATAATCCTGATGAACCCACACGCGCAGTTAACAGCCCCAAAGCAGTATATCAATTGGAATCAAATTTTTTAGCTGTTTTAAAAACTTTTGGCACCTCCAATTTCGAAAGCGAGTTACAAAAATATCTTGAAACACGTCCATCTTTAGTACAAAAGTATGCACTCGAGCGTGCAATGGTACAAATCCCATTAAAACTACCAAACGAACAAACCTTTATGCTATCCGCAGGAAAACACTCCCAATTAATCAAAGATATTATTGAAATTTTTGGTGCACAATTTGTACCAAACGGCTTATTAGTTTACGTTGGCGATACAGGAAGCAAACACGGCTTCCTTGATACAAAAACTTTTTCTAAATTAGGAATATCCTTAGATAATCATGGTAAATTACCAGATGTTGTTATTTACGATGACACAAGAAATTGGTTAGTTTGCATAGAATCTGTTACTAGTCACGGTCCAGTTGATTCAAAAAGATATTTTGAATTGAAAACATTATTTTCTCAATCTTCAGCCGGATTAGTTTTCATCTCAGCTTTTCCCGACAGAAAAACCTATACACGTTTTAGCAACGAAATTGCTTGGGAAACAGATGTATGGATTGCAGATAACCCCAGCCATATGATTCACTTTAATGGAACACGTTTTTTGGGTCCTTATGACCAATAACATTAATATAATTATTTTATCCATGAAGATTACGCCATGCTAACCATCTACAACACCCTTACCCGCCAAAAAGAACCCTTCACCCCTATCGATCCTAAAAACGTGCGTATGTACGTTTGCGGCATGACCGTGTACGATTATTGCCACTTAGGCCATGCCCGTGTGATGGTTGTGTTTGACATGATTGCCCGTTGGTTGCGCGAGTGCGGTTATCCGCTCACTTATGTGCGCAACATCACCGACATCGACGACAAAATCATTGCCCGTGCGGCTGAAAACGGCGAAACCATCGGCGAACTGACCGCGCGTTTCATTCAGGCTATGCACGAAGATGCCGATGCTTTAGGTGTGTTGCGTCCGGATATTGAGCCGAAGGCGACGGAAAACATCCCGCAAATGATTGCCATGATTGAGACCCTGATTCAAAACGGCAAGGCATACCCAGCCGCCCCAGCCGCAAACGGCGACGTTTACTACGCCGTGCGCGAGTTTGCCGCTTACGGACAATTATCAGGCAAATCACTGGATGACCTGCGCGCCGGTGAGCGCGTGGAAGTGGACGGTTTCAAACGTGATCCGCTTGATTTTGTGTTGTGGAAAGCCGCCAAAGCAGGCGAACCGGCATGGGAAAGCCCGTGGGGCAACGGACGTCCGGGCTGGCATATCGAATGCTCCGCCATGAGTGAAAACCTGTTCGGCGACACTTTCGACATCCACGGAGGCGGCGCGGATTTGCAATTCCCCCACCACGAAAACGAAATCGCCCAAAGCGTCGGTGCGACAGGGCATACCTGCGGCCACGACCACGCGCAAACCCACCACGGGCAAAGTATTGCCAGCCACGTCAAATACTGGCTGCACAACGGCTTTATCCGTGTCGATGGCGAAAAAATGTCCAAATCGCTGGGCAACTTCTTCACCATCCGCGAAGTGTTGAAACAATACGACCCCGAAGTCGTGCGCTTCTTCATCCTGCGCGCCCACTACCGCAGCCCGCTGAACTACTCCGACGCGCATCTGGACGACGCAAAAGGCGCATTGACACGCCTGTACACCACCTTGAAAAACACCCCTGCGGCCGAGTTCGAATTGTCCGAAAACGCCAACGACTACACCCGCCGCTTCTACGCCGCCATGAACGACGATTTCGGTACGGTTGAAGCCGTTGCCGTATTGTTTGAACTGGCTGGTGAAGTGAATAAAACCAATGATGCGCACCTCGCCGGCTGCCTGAAAGCCTTGGGTGGCATCATCGGCCTGTTGCAACGTGATCCGACCGAGTTCCTGCAAGGCGGCGCGGTTTCAGACGGCCTCTCCAACGAAGAAATCGAAGACTTAATCGCCCAGCGCAAACAAGCGCGCGCCGATAAAAACTGGGCGGAGTCCGACCGCATCCGCGACCTTCTGAACGAACACAAAATCATTCTGGAAGACAACGCCGGCGGCACGACTTGGCGGCGCGGCTAATTTGCTTTGATACGAAAAAAGGTCGTCTGAAAACATTTTCAGACGACCTTTATATATAGTGGATTAAATTTAAATCAGGACAAGGCGACGAAGCCGCAGACAGTACAGATAGTACGGCAAGGCGAGGCAACGCCGTACTGGTTTAAATTTAATCCACTATATTTGATTGGAAACCGTGATGTGTGTACTTTAATCTTCTAACAGGTTCTTCTTGATAACCGCAGGATTCCCAGCGGCGACGCAATACGGCGGCACATCTTTGGTTACCACAGCCCCTGCGCCGATGACTGCCCCTTTACCTACCCGGACCCCGCCCATAATAATCGCGCGCCGTCCGATCCAAACATCATCCTCAATCACAATCGGATTGACTTCCGTATAGCCCTCATATTTCAAAGTTTCACGATTAAACTTGTGATTATTGGAATAAAACAAACATTCCGGCCCCATCATGACATTATTTCCTATCGTCAGACCGTAGCATATTTCGCAATTGACACCGACCCCAGAGTTATCGCCGATCACTGTATCCGGCATGACATACGCACCTTTTTCAATATTGACGTTTTTGCCGATATGCGAGGAAATTCCCGATGCAAGGAAAGCTCTGATTTTTTGAGAAGGCGGTCCTATAACCCTCATATAAGACTGAGGCAACATTCCGCCCAGTCCGCGCAGCAGCCAAGAACACATTTTTATTTTAATACTCATCCGATTTTTCATTTTGAGGACAGGTTCACATGAGACACGCGTTGTAAGATGAAGTTTATGAAAAATGGTAAATTTCGGTATATGCATAATCTGATTCACAATCACAAGCTACATAATGCTGTTTGTGATGGATTTGTTAGAATGAGTGTGGATTCGAATGAACAACGGCTTACTGCTTCAAAACCAATCTGCTGCCCGAATATACAGCCTGATAGCAGATAGCACTAAAAACCTTATTTACAACAAATATCGCCCGGTCAAACGCCTGGCAACAATACGTTATTCCAGTAAATTCGCTAGCCATACTTAAAAATAACGATATTTTAGGCCTCTATTCAGAGTAAAGGTAATATCCTCTTGACAAACAAAAAAAAATTATCAATAATCGCCAGCTTGTTTGAAGCATAGGCACATCCCCTATGCCCGCTTAATCGAAAGGAAACAACATGAAACAAGGCATCCACCCTAATTACCACGAAATCAACGTTACCTGCTCCTGCGGTAACAAATTCGTCACTAAATCCGCTCTGGAAAAAGACAGCTTCAACATTGAGGTTTGCTCTTTGTGCCATCCGTTCTACACCGGTACTCAAAAAATCGTCGACACTACCGGTCGCGTAGATAAATTCAACAACAAATTCGGCAACCTGTTCAAACGCTAATCGCCGCTTTGTGACAAAAAAGACTGCTATACGCAGTCTTTTTTTGTTTTCATACCCTAAAAACAGTCAATTTGGAACTCAATGACATACTGCGTAGCGTAACAAACAACGGTTTATACGCCGATATGTTGTCATCATCAAGAATGGGTGAAATGATTTATCTAAATTATTTGCTGAGTATTTGCCCGTCTTATGCGGATGATGTATTTGTGCAACATATTTTCACAATATGCAAAAAAGTTATGCAAAATACTTGCATTTAAATTTCATTTTTTTACAATTGCAGGTGCAACTTTCTTCAAGTGACTATCACCGTTAAGACCATGCGGTGTCCCTTTTTCAGTTTACGGGGAAAAGAGAAGCTTGAATAACGTCCTTACACCCACCACAAAAGGTAAAAAAACATGAAAAAATTCAACGTAAAAGCATTGAGTCTGGCTGTTGCGGCAGCCGTAGTGAGCAGCGCAGCGGCAGCAGAAGAAGTAAACTTCGCAAAAGCTGTTGGAGAGAAACCCGATCAAGGGCAAGCAGCATTTTTTACTGTCTTCGGCGAAGGTACAACATATGATAAAGGTACCGGTAAGCTGACTTTCAAAAAAGATAGCGATGCTCTGCTTTTGAAAACCTTAGAGTTAGAACAAACCATTAATGGTTTTGCGTCTGGTTCAAATTTCATCACGACTGATGCTAATGGCAACAAAACCGTCCGTGAAGCCACTAATGAAGATATCGAAGCCGACAGCCTGAAAGGTGTAGGCTTGGCAGGCGGCCTTACCGCCGTCAATGCCCGCGTGGATGATCTGTTGGACGACACTGAGGCAGCTTTAGATGAACAAGACAAAACCATCGAAGAACTGAAAACAGCCATTACCACCAATGGTACTCGTATTGCCGAAGTTGCCACAGGTGTGAATGATCTGAATAAATCAGTAGCCGATATGGGTAAAGACATTTCCGACCAATTTGACGAAATCGGCGAAGAAGTAACCGCAGTAAACACCCGTGTGGACAGCCTAGCGCAAGACGCAGCAGATGCCAAAGCCGCTGCTAAAGCCGCCGAAGACAAAGTAACCGCGCTTTCTGCCAACGTTGACAGTAAAGTAACAGAAGCCAAAGACGCCGCTAAAGCCGCTGAAGATAAAGTAACCGAACTTTCTGCCAATATCGACAGTAAAGTAAAAGAAGCCAAAGATGCTGCCGCTAACGCAGTGGATGCCGCTTCTAAAATTGACGCAGTTGCCGATAAAGCCGACAAGGCAAGCAAAGATGTAGAAGACTTGAATAAGGCGGTGGATGGATTGGCCGAACGTGCTGCCTTATCCATTGCGGAAAACGCTCAACAAATCGATGGCTTTAAAGAAGGTGATGAAATCGTCGTTACCGATTCTGATGGTATCAAATCTGTCAAAAAAGCTACCAAAGAAGATGTTGAACAAGATGAGTTTGGCGGACTGGGCTTGAAAGAAGTTGCAGCGAAACACGACCAAAGTCTTGCTGATTTGACCGCTGAGGCTGAAAGAGCTAAAAAAGCTGCCGAACAAGCCGCATTTGCAGCAATCGAAAATGCCCAAGAACTCAACGGTTTCAAAGAAAAAGATGAAATCATCGTTACCGATGACGATGGTGTTAAGTCTGTCAAAACAGCAACCAAAGAAGATGTTGAAGCCGATGAGTTTAAAGGTCTGGGCTTGAAAGAAGTTGTCGCAACGCACGATGAAGCGTTAGGTGACTTGACTGAAACCGTCAACGACAACAGTGAGGCATTAGTAAAAACCGCGGAAGTTGTTAACGCTATCAGCGCAGATGTGAATACTAATAAAGCAGCCATCGAAACTAAAGCCGATAAAGCTGACTTCGAAGAATTGGCAAAATACACCGATAATATGGGCAAAAAAGTTAACGATATCGGTGACGAAGTAACTGCCCTGAGCGATGCAACTAGCGCAGCCATCACTCGTCACGATAAAGACATCGTTGACTTGGCACAAGCAGGTCTGAATGCAGCTGAGGCGTTGGAAACTAACCGCAAAGACATCGACGCCAACAAAGCAGCAATCGCTGAAAATACTGCTTCTCTGAAAGAACAAGAGAAAGCTAACGAAGGCTTTAACAATGCCATCACCAGCCTGGATAAAGACATCGGTGACCTTGCCTTGGCAGGTAAAGCAGCGATGGAAGCTTTAGAAGTTAACCGTCAAGATATTGATGCCAACAAAGCAGCAATTGACAAAAAAGCTGATAAAGCTGATATCGAGACTGCTAAAAATGCAGCTGTTGAAGCTGAAAAATCAGCTAAGTCTGTACAAGGTTCTGTTGAAGTTGCCCAAAAATCTGCTGAAACTGCTGAAAGCCATGCCAAAGCTGCAAAAACATCCGCTGATGCTGCCAATAATGTAGCAAGTGCGGCACAAACTGCTGCTGCTCAAGCTCAAGATGCAGTTAAAGCTAATGCCACACAAGTTGCCGCTAACAAAGCCGATATTGCTACTCTGCAAACAGCAAGCAACCAACACGCTGCCGGTATTGCTAAAAACTCAGCGCGTATCGACAGCTTGGACAAAAACGTAGCTAATCTGCGCAAAGAGACCCGCCAAGGTCTGGCAGCACAAGCAGCCCTCAGCGGTCTGTTCCAACCTTACAGCGTTGGTAAGTTTAACGTTACCGCTGCTTTGGGTGGTTTTAAATCTGACACCGCAGTTGCAGTGGGTGCAGGCTACCGCTTCAATGAAAACTTTGCAGCTAAAGCCGGTCTTGCAGTGGGCACCTCTTCAGGCGGCTCTGCATCTTACAACGTAGGCGTGAACTACGAATGGTAATACCGGTTTAGTGTTAAATAGGTATCAAACCCGCAGCTATGCTGCGGGTTTTTTGTTTTGTCAGGCGGGTTTGCTCAAGCGTATATGAATTTCAAATATAGTGGATTAACTTTAAATCAGGACAAGGCGACGAAGCCACAGACAGTACAGATAGTACGGCAAGGCGAGGCAACGCCGTACTGGTTTAAAGTTAATCCACTATAAAAGACTCAATTCCCGATGCCTATACATAAAGAGAGGTCGTCTGAAAACCCAATTTCAGTTTTCAGACGACCTCTCTTAGATTTCCTGCCAATTACATTCCGGGGAACATTCCTTTCATACCCTTCATGCCTTTTGCCATACGCATCAGTTTGCCCAGTCCTTTTCCACTGAACATTTTCATGACTTGTTGCGATTGTTCGAACTGTTTGAGCATTTTGTTGACTTCCTCTACGCTGGTGCCGGCGCCTGCGGCAATGCGGCGTTTGCGGCTGGCTTTGAGCAGGGTTGGGTTGGCGCGTTCTTTGGGTGTCATGGAGTTGATGATGGCTTCGACTTTACCCATGGCTTTTTCTGCCGTGCCTTCGGGAATTTGTTTGGAAATCTGACCCAGTTCGCCCGGCATTTTTGACATCAGGCTTTCCAGTCCGCCCATATTGCGCATTTGCTGGATTTGTTCTTTAAAATCATTGAGGTCGAAGCCTTTGCCTTTTTGCAGCTTTTTCGCCATTTTGGCGGCAGCTTCTTCGTTTATGCCTTTTTGGACATCTTCAATCAGGCTTAATACGTCGCCCATACCGAGGATACGGCTGGCGATGCGGTCCGGGTAGAAGGGTTCGAGTCCTGTGATTTTTTCACCGATACCGATAAATTTGATAGGTTTTCCGGTGACGTGGCGCACAGACAATGCCGCGCCGCCGCGTGAATCGCCGTCCATTTTGGTCAGGATGACGCCGGTCAGCGGCAAGGCTTCGTTAAATGCTTGTGCGGTGTTTACAGCGTCTTGACCCAACATGGCATCAACGACGAATAAGGTTTCTACAGGATTGACGGCTGCGTGCAGCGCTTTGATTTCATTCATCATCTCTTCGTCAATCGCCAAGCGTCCGGCGGTATCGACCATCAAGACGTCGTAAAAGTGTTTTTTTGCATAATCAATGGCAGCAGTAGCAATTTCGACAGGTTTCTGATTGGAGTCGGAAGGAAAGAAGTCAATGCCGACTTGATCGGCCAAAAGGCGCAACTGTTCAATAGCGGCAGGGCGGTACACGTCGGCTGAAACGACCAAGACTTTTTTCTTCTGTTCGTTTTTCAGCAGGCGGGCGAGTTTGCCGACGGTGGTGGTTTTACCCGCACCTTGCAGACCTGCCATTAAAACGACAGCAGGCGGTACAGCCGCCAAGTCCAAAGAGGAATTTTCCTTGCCCATCAATTCGATCAGGGCTTGGTTGACGACGCCGATAAAGGCTTGGTCGGGCGTCAGGCTGCCGGCAACTTCCTGTCCGAGGGCTTTTTCTTTGACGTTGTTGACAAATTCTTTTACGACGGGCAGGGCTACGTCCGCTTCGAGCAGGGCAAGGCGGACTTCCCGCAGCGCCTCTTTGATGTTGTCTTCTGTCAGTTTTGCTTGACCGCGGATATTTTTGAAAACTTTACTAAAGCGGTTGGTTAAGTTGTCTAACATGCTTGTCCTTGGTAATGATAATAGCTGCCCTGTTCGGGGCATTCTTTGCTAAAATAAAATTGAGATTATTTTACACTATCGCGTGCGGTTATGTATGCGCGCCAAGAAAGTTTGTTATGCCGACTATCCTGATTTGCCTGATACTGGTGTATGCCGGATTGGGTATATTCGTTTGGTTCAATCACAAGACCCGAGAGATTAAAGATTATCCTCTAAAAGCCGAATTAGCTGTTTTGGGTGCTGCGCTGACCATGCACGGTGCCGTATTGCTTATGCCTGTCATTCAAGACAAGATTTTGATTATGGGCTTTGGGTATTCCATCAGTTTGATTGTATGGTTGATGCTGCTGGTGTATTTCGTTGGTAGTTTTTTCTATCGTCTGCGCGGATTGCAGCTGCTTTTGTATCCGTGCGCAGCGTTTACCTTATTATTGGGTGCGCTGTTCCCTGGGAAATATGTCGGTTACCAAATCAATGATTTGCCGTTTATGTCGCACATTGGTACATCGCTGTTGGCATACGGTTTATTCGGCATTGTGACCTTGTTTGCCGTTTTGATTTTGCTGCTCAACCGTAACCTGCATAGACGACGTGTTTCCAGTTTGTCCGGTTTTCTGCCGTCTTTACTGAGTTTGGAAAAGCTCATGTTCCAGGGGATGTGGGTAGGTTTTATTTTATTGACCTATTCAGTTGTCAGCGGGACATTTTTTGCAGAAGCTGTATTCGGTAAACCCGTTACATTTACCCATAAAACCGTATTCGGCATTCTCTCATGGATAATTTACGGTGCGTTGCTGCTTAAGCACAGTATGACGGCATGGCGAGGTAAAAAAGCAGCAGTTTGGACAATCATCGGGTTTGTCAGCCTAATGTTCGCTTATGTGGGAAGCAAGTTTGTATTGGAAATCTTGCTGCAGCGTTAAGATGAGAGTTATTCAGGTAATAGTGTATTTGGATTAATAAAGGTCGTCTGAAATGGATTTCAGACGACTTTTGCTGTTGATTGAGTTTGAT